>JAFGBE010000099.1 GCA_016933315.1 Candidatus Auribacterota bacterium | reverse complement strand
GTATTGAAAATAGCCGGCAAGCACCTGCTGCGCAAGTACGACACCCAGCACAGGAAGGAAATATACCTTTCTCCGGCAAAAATACCTGTCTATCAGATACAGAGTAAGAGGAAACCAGCAGAGTACTTTTAACGACACTGTATTATAATACCCTCCTCCGCTGGCGCTGCCGAACGAAAAAAACAAAGCCCCGGCCGATGAAGAAAAATCATCAAGACCGGAATTCATAAGAAACAGATACATAAATAAAAATGCGAGCAGATAATGGAATACATTAGACCATGCATAAGCGATTTCGACCGGGCATGTCAGGTAAAAGGCCAGGTTGACCGGATACAAGGCCGCAACCTGACCTTCGGCCAGCAAGGGAAACCCGGAATGGGTATAGGTATCCCACAGGGGCAGCGACAGGTTTTTTACGGCCCGGTCCAGGGCAATTGCCCACGGCACATGCTGAGATCTATAATCCCCGCTCAGGAAGCTGGTTTTCAGAAAAACCTGGTCGCCAAGATACAGCAACACCGAGAGAAGCAGGATTATTATAAAATATTTTCTTTCCAGTATTATTCTTTTCATCAGTCAAACAAATATGCTTTTGCCCTTTTGATAATATACTTTAATTGATTCGCCGATTTTATCTCCTTAAGCAGTTTAAACATTATTTTAGGCCTCAGATAGAATTCCAGATGCGCCTTTCTCTGCAGCTGCTTCAATTTTTCCCTGCTTATACCCCGCGGCGCATAGGCCACCGCCATTTCAGTCATTTTATCAAAATCTATGGCCCGGATTTCTTTTAGCTCCAGGAGATTCTCATAAGATTCCGTCCCCGGAAGCGGCATATAGCTGTAAAAGGCAGCCCTTGTCAGGTTGAGCTTCTTTGAAAAATCAATTGTTTTCCGTATATCCTCCTCGGTTTCCCCCGGATAGCCCATAATAAAGAACCCGTTGACATCCATTCCTGCGTCAGTAATCATTTTAACCTGGGCCATGATTTTATCCACCGAAAGCCCTTTTTTCATATCTTTTAGCACCCTGTCGGAACCCGATTCAATACCTATAGAAATATAATAGCAGCCGGACCGCTTCATAAGCTTGACCGTATCCCCGTCTAAAGTATCACATCTCAAACCGTTCGGGCAACACCATGAAATGTTCCATCCGGTTCCTATCAGCCAATTACAGAATTCCTTAACAAAATCAATGTTCATGGAAAAGTTATCATCAAGAATATGTATTTCCCTGACTCCATAGCGGCTATAAAGAAGTTCTATCTCTCCTTTCACGTTATCAATGCTTCTTGACCTTATTTTCCTGCCGGTAACTGTCCATCCCGCACAAAAAGTACATCTGAAGGGGCATCCTCTTGTGATAACCATAGGAGCAACCGGCGACTGCCTGAAAATCACGCCCTGCGGAGCATCTGGATAATCCCCGGGTTCCATAAGGTCCCATGCGGGATAAGGAATTTCGTCAAGGTTTTCGGGGAAATCCTGTTCATTTATCTTCACATCATTCCCGTTTCTCCATATCAACCCCTTGATTTCTTCGATATTGCCTTCTTTTTTTTCAATAAACTTCAGCAGTTTTACGATGCTTCTCTCCGCCTCCCCTTTAAAGGCAAAATCGACATCGTGAAGGATATTAAGCGTATCCTGAGGCATACCGGAAGGATGAGGCCCTCCTATTATCACCTTAATTTCAGGATTGAACTTCTTTATCAGGGAAGCTGTTTTCCGGGCAGAAGGGATATCATGAGAAAAAGCCGATATGGCAACGGCATCCGGCCTTATATCCCTTAACTCCTTTTCAAAGCCTTCGTAATCCAGCTTTTTAAGGATACAATCGAGGAAAGCAACATCGTAGCCCGCCTTCCTCGAAACTGCAGCCAGATATCCTATGCCTAGAGGAGGAATCAAATTTAGTATTATCGCGCCTGGCGTAACAGGCCTTAAAAAAAGTACTTTCACTTTTCTGCGTCTTAATATTATTCCGTTAATCTATATAAATCCAGATTAGTTCCCGGTATTATAACACAGTGGCAAATTCAAATGAAAGCATATAAGAATACCGAAAAACGAGAGGGGTTGGCACAGAATCCGGCCCAAAATACAGATCATAGAGACCAACACTCTATGCATGATAGATTAATATTCTGTATCTTTTTGGAATAAGGAAAGATATAACTCACCTTCAGAGATGACCGGGGTTGCCGGACATAACCAGATGAAAGAGCCGGCCACAGCCGCGACAAAAGCCCCATCGGGAAAAACCCCGGTTATTTCCTTCCCGGGGATTTAAAGCTTTTGAAATGTCTCTTCTTAGAAGGAATTACTACCCAATTACCCCTGTCATCTTTCCTGTTCTGCAGCTGCTTCATATGACCCGACCTCCAAACCGTTAAAAGACTTTTATGGAAGCTATAATGGTATCATACAGATTCTTATATCTTAAAAACTCGGAATCGGGAGCTTCCATCGTAATGAATACAAGCGTATTTTTCTCATATGCCACAAAAATGTATTCCCTCACTCTTGAAGCCCCTTCGCCCGCAAACCTCAGGTCCGCAATAAACGGGCGGCATCTGCTGTCGGAACCTGCCGGCCCGAAAGAACCCAGATAATAGTCCTTCGCATTTTCCATAAAATCATTCACATGCGATTCCACTATCTGCTTCGCGGCCTCTTCCGAACTGGCAAACTCGTAACCGAAATATTTACTGTAATTGGATATTTTGGTTATCGTAATACCAGTTTTGAACATATCTTCGGGTCTTTTAATCTCCCTTTCCGATATAAAGACCTGTTTTGAATCACCGTCGGAATGCTCTTTTACGAACCAACCCTTGGGATATGGTGTGCTTATCGCGAAATTATTATTGCTGTAATCCGTCATATTGTCCGGAGGGTTATCGGCAAACAGGCATGAGGGCCAAAAATAAAGGACACAGACAAGGGATATAACCATTAGATTGTTAACCCTCGTGTCCATGCTTAAAAATTGCCTTATTTTTAGGCATGCTGTCAAATTAACATCATAGAAAAAAACCGTTTTATATGCGGGAAAGAGGGTTATATCGCCGCTAGAATTTTTAAATTAATTGACAATTTTTCGCACTATTCGATTTTTTGCCGATTTTTCACTGGTAACGTACCAGGCTTACACTGGTATGTTCATATGGTCGGATTTTTCAATCTGCGAAGCCTTCTCATCTCAATCCATATCCTGAAAAGCTCCTTTATGGTAAGGGGTATATATTTCAGGGACACTGTGGATTTTCCCGCAAAACGGGGGAAGTGGGGAACACCTACTTCAATCATATTATAACCGTAATAATGCGCCTTAACCAGAATCTCAGTATTTACAAAAAACTTTTTTGAAGTAATATCTATCTTTTCGAAAATCCTCTTGTCAAATATCTTGAACGCGCAATCTATATCTTTAACATTCAGGTCAAATATGAAACCTACAAGGGTATTATAACCCCAGGAAAGGAACTTTCTGGCAAAAGGATCTTTCCTCTTTAACCTGTACCCTATGATAAGGTCAACCACACCCGTTTTGATAAGGGGAAACATTATATCCAATCCTGAAATATCGAACTGGCGGTCGCAATCCGTAAAGAACAGGTACTCATAAGATGCAGCTTGAAACCCGTCTTTCAATGACTTCCCGTATCCTTCATTTGCCTTATGGTGCAGAACCTTCACCTCTTTATATTTATGGGCAAGCCTGTCAGCCAGGGTCGGAGTCATATCTGTTGAACCGTCATCCACAACAATAATTTCATAGGATTCTTTCTTGTCCTTAAAATACTCCACTATATCATGCACAGCATGACCTATATTCTCTTCTTCATTAAGAGCAGGTAATATTATTGAAATTCCCTTTTCCATTTATTTCTCCATTTAAGATTACAGTTGCACTATATTTAACCACAGATAACACAGATGATCACAGATAAATACTATCGAGTAATTTTATATCTTTTTGTTTCTTATTTGTGTCTATCTGAATAATCTGTGGTGGTAACTCTCTTTCTCTGTGCTTTATTTTTAAACAATATTTTTATTTATCTTTGTCTTTCGACATATATTTTATCAGAAACGGCAAACCGAAAACTGCCGGCACGACATATCTCGCGGTGCACATCACGCCCAGCGCCGCCATTAAATAGTCGGGATACCCATACCATCCGAAAAGAACTATCAGCGCTTTGTCCCTTGTTCCTATGCCGGCGAAAGCAATCGGTATGAGGCCTATGAATATTGCCACCGGTATCAGGGCAAAAGAAATCACTACATCGACGGAAGCATTGAAAGATCTAAAAAAACAGAACACCTGCAGAACCTGGGAAAACCACAGAAGAAAAGACAGCACTATCACCATGAAAAGCTTTCCCGGCTTTTTTTTCAGGTCCATCAGAAAGTTATGGAATTGAGAAAAATATCCATCTATTCCAGGCACTGTTCTTTTTAACACGCTTGCCTTAAGGGCTCCCATTAAATATATAATAAGGGGCAGGGCGGAAAAAATTAACCCTGCAGCCAATAATACGTTTTTTATATCCCGGGTGAAAAACGCATTCACCGGAAGGAAGACCAACCCTATAACCATAACCGAACTCAAAGCGGAAACATCAAATATCTTTTCAACAATAACGCTGCTGAAAGCGCCGGAATAACCCAGCACACCCTCTTTTTTCAGAAAGACGGCCTTGCTCAAGTCTCCCATCTTGGAAGGAAGGGCTATATTAAGCGAGTTTCCCGCGAGGTAGAGCTTTAACGACGACGAAAGCGAAATGTCCGCTCTCCCGGAAAGGATGATTACATACCTGAAAGATGAAATAAGCGCAGAAATGATAAAAATAGACATCCCCGTCCAAAACCATAAATAATCGATATTCCGGAAAATGCCCAGGAATGCAGGCAGGTTTATTTTCGAATATATTACAAAAAGTATATACAGCGCGATTAAAAGCGTCGCGGCTACCCTGATTTTCTTCCAGCTCATTCGAAGCGCCTTGTTATTTCCAGTTTACGGGCCTTATTTAAATCTTTAACTTCATCTTCGGCAAACTGCCGCCACTTCATCAGCATATTCCTATTAAAGCATTCCGCCATCGCTATATAAACTGAGACTTTGTCTGTGGTGGAGTAAAGCCGATTGACAGTTTTACCGCCTGTCAGCAAAAGCAAATCTGTGACGACCAATCCATCTTCTTCCAGTGAAAATCTTCTTTCGAACGAGAGAGGGGCTTCTTTTTTCCCGGTAATCAGAATCTTTTGCAAAACTTTCCGGAACGCCTTGCTTATGCACGGGAAGGGCCCGAGGACAATCAGCGTCAGACGGAAGACAACCTGCTTTGCGGGAGACATAAATCTGCGCTTATAATAATAGAAAATCCCTTTTATATGACACGGATCAGATCCGGAATGAGCCCTCGCCGAAACGCGGTTCGATACGCTGATTTTCCCGTCGGAAAATTCACAGAGAAAACCTGAATCGGCATGTATCAGTTTCTCATCTCTGAAAACCTTAAAGACACCGCCCTTCGGTGCGGAAACAGCAAAAAAATACCTGCCTTTTTTCTCAACATATAATCCCGCTTCCGGAAAACTTTTCCGGAATTGCCTATGTCCGGAATCTCCCCTCAAACCACAATAGTCCAACCACGAGAGCAGATGGCTGTATGTCATATGCCCGAATATCCTGTTATCCTCATAATTGGTTGCCAGCCCGTTCTCAAGCGCTTTAAGATATCTTGTCTTGATTTCGACTGCCTTAGGGCACTCTTTTGCCAACAGTTCAAAGCCGTGAGGCATAAAGAGATATGTATCCCTGCTGCCTAATTCTCCGCCGCAGGTCCCGTCCGGATAAACAAAACATTCAAGGAATTCCAGCGCTTTCTTCAAAGATTCCAGCAATGAATTGCCTTTTGTAATGGAATATGCTCTTGCAAGAAAATCGATTGTCATCGTAAGGTATCCCGGATCACAACCTTCATATTCCGAAAACCAACCTTCACCTGATTGCCAGGAAAGGCATAGATTTATTTTTTCTAACGCGGTTTTTCTATAATGCTTTTTTCCTGTTAACTGCCACAAAACGAGAAGCGCCAAACCGGCTATGGCATGATGGTTTGTAAGTTTCCCGGATTCGGAATGGGAGGAAAGCCATTTGCCTCTTTTCTCGAGAAAATCCAGGGTTTTGTTTTCTTTAATCCCAAGGAGGCGGCATGATTCCGCAAAAGCATAAAGCGAAAATGCCGTCGCTCCGTAAGCCCTCTCAAAAGGAAAATAATCGTCACATGACCCGTCGCGGTGAGAGCTTTTTTCCGCAAACCCTATTCCTGCAATAACAAGGTCTTTTACCGTTTCCTGTTTATAGTAGGGGTTTTCCCTGAATTCATGCTTGTAGACAAGCGCGAGAGGCAGCACAAATTCCTGGCTCATCCCGCAGGGAAAGTCCGCGGTTCCGTAATGCCAGTATTCCCTGTCAAAACACCCGTATGTAGGGCTGCTGACATCCCTATCCGCCAGGGTGAGAATCCGGGGAATCTGCTTCATCGCAATTTTCAGATAAAGGTCTTTTTTCTCCATACGTCTTCCGTCCTACGTCCTTCGTCTTTCGTCCCTCGTCTCACGTCTTTCGCCTTTCGTCTCTCATTCACTCCTTATGCATCATCACTATCAGGTCGGCGAGCAGCCCGATGGCAAATACAATCACGGCAGTTGAAAAGATAATTATATCCGACTCCTGGACGCTATGTGTATAAGCAAAATCAACCAATGACTTAACAACACCGGCCAGAAAAATAAAAGTCGAGATCGGGAGAAAAAAACGAAGCGGGTTAAAATACATAATCGTCCTTATCACAAGAGACAGGTAATTATATGAGTCCTTCAGGGGATGGAAAGTGGATCTCCCTACCCTTGGATGATACTCTATCGGAAAATACCCCACTTTATATCCCTTTGAGAGCAGCACCAATGTTATTGTGCTTACCCACGAATGCGTAGACGGCAGGTATTTCAGGTATTTTAACACAAGTGATTTCTTCAACACCCTCAAACCGGAATTGAGATCCGGTATTTTATCGTTGACCAGGTATTCGGCTAGCTTTTTTATGAACATTTTCGCGGGGGTCCTTAATATCTTTAAAGTCCCTTTTTCCGCTCTTCTCGAACCTATGACCATATCGCTTTTTCCCATCATAGCGACCATATCGGGTATAGCTTCCTCAGGATAGGTGCAATCCCCGTCTATCATCACTATTATCTCGTTCTCAGAGGCTTTGACACCTGTAGTCCTGGCAGCGCCGGTACCGAGATTTTTCTCATGCCTTATCACTTTCGCTCCCTTTGATTCAGCTATCGCCGCCGAATCGTCGGTTGAACCGTCATCAACAACCAGGATATCCCCTTGCCTTCCGGATTTTTTCAATACATCCTTCAAATTATCTATGACTCTGGGCAAAGCATCCTTCTCATTGTAAACCGGGATCAGTATTGTTATTTTATCTTCCATTTCTACCTCTCCAGACTTCTTCGTTTTATCCGCCTTGAAATATTACCCGACTTCCTGTCAGGGTCAAGTTCATATATCTGAATAGTATATCCAGTTTTATTCCTCAAATAAACCTCATTGTCAAGAAAAGGCCCGCCCGTCATGACATATCTGTTCGACGAATATTTCCTGCTCGTATCCCTGTATGGATTAAATTCGGCTATAAGGTCTGCGCTTTCCTCTATTTTCCTGATAAAATCATCATGTTTATAATCCCGGTTAACCCTGCTGATGATAACAAACCTGATATTATTATCCAGCAGATAATCATAACTGAATGGTATCTGCGGCCTGGCAAACAAAAACTCCCCTTTATCGGACGGATCATCTTTTAAGAAATACAGCTTATAGCCCTTGTTTTTCTCGGACATCTTCAGCATCTCACGCAACTTAAGTAACCTTGCGGCCGGCATTTTTTCCTGCTCAGCCAGGGCAATTTTCTGCCGTATCTGGCTTTCGTCGGGCAGAAGCCTGGGTCCGAAAAACGTATGATCGAGCGCGATTTTCTGGCCTCCCGGTATATTTCTTTCTACCCATTTTTCTGCATCTTTACGCGTGTCGCCGGCTGAGAAAAGATAGTCGGAATAGCAGGTTTTGATAATAGTCGATAACGACATAACCAGGCATATCAGGATAAACCAGAGTCTGCTTCTGCCGCGCCTTGACAGCACCGCCGAAAGGCTGTAAACGAAAGAAGCCGCAAAATAACACAGGGCGGGTATCAGCGGAAGGACATACCTGGCATGCGGCTGGCTGAAAAAAACCAGAGCGGCATATTCAGCCGCTATGAACACCGCCAGAACAGGCACAGCCCTATTTTTGAGGCTCACTTCCTTTATTATCCCAAGCACGGAACATGTAAAAAGCGTAATCGACATCCCGTTAACAAGAGAATAATAAATATGATGTGTAATCCCCTGCGCAGACATTTGCGATGACTGGTTCCTGAAATCAGTTATGAAAGTCCCGAAATCTATAAGGGAAAACGGGTTTAAGGCAATATAAACGGCAGACATTACAAGCGAAAAAACAAAGATTTTCCTCAATCTCCCCACCGACGCCGCGCCGGCCGAGAAAGCGGCAAAGAAAGGAAAAATCAAAAGGGCTGAATTATATTTAAAAGCTATCGCAAGCCCTGTAAAAAAAGCTGCCGATATATAGTCTTTTGTTTCGTCCCTTTTTGATATTCTCACATAGTAGAATAAGGCGCATAACATCGCGGCTACTCTGGGCATATCCGCATATATGTAGTGGGAATCCCTGACAAACAGGAAATTTACTGAAAGAAAAAAAGCCGCAGCAGCCGAGATATCCTCATTTTCGGATATCTCTTTCGCGATTTTATATGTCATCATTACGGAGATCAGCGATGGGACAACGCCGAGGAAAAACCTGCCTATCAGGTAAAAATATGTCGGATCCGCCAGGTACAATGACGTGAAATCCCCCGTGGACGGGAAAAACCCTGCTATATGCCCTGCCAGAAAGAACAGGCCGTACAAAAGAAAAAGTATATATGACGTCAAAGGAGGTATCAGAAACCAGTGCGGGTTAAAGTCCCCCGCCCCGAATGCCATTGCTTTATTGACAATTATGGGTTCATCCGCATGCAAAATGTCGGGAAGTCCGAAGCCAAGCCCCCAAATTCTCAGCGTGACGGCAAGCAATCCGATAAACAGGAATATCACTGTTCTTTTAGGCATCAGCCATCTTCCTGATTTTCCTATGGAAAAACCTTATCTTAAAAAGATCAAGGAACATGGACAGGGAATCCCTGAAAGGCCTGACTTTCGAATCGGTGGAATTATACCATTTTACAGGAGCCTCGATTATCTTAAAGCCAAGTTTTTTAGCTATATATAATATCTCCACATCGAAGACAAAATTGTCGAATTTCTGAAGTTTAAATATATTTTCCGCGGCTTTTTTCGTAAAAAGCTTGAACCCGCATTGGGTATCACTGAATCCGCGCAGCACTATCAGCCTGACAAGCATATTGAACACCCTGCCCATGTTCTCGCGCAGGAAGTTCTGCCTTATTTCAATAACAGCCCCCTGCGTTCTCCTCGAACCTATAACAACATCGTAACCATTCTTTACAAATTCAATCATACCGGTCAATGTCTCTATCGGAGTCGACATATCCGCATCGGCAAAAACCCTTATATCCCCTGTTGCCTGAAGCATGCCCCTTTTTACGGAATATCCCTTGCCCCTGTTTGCCCCGTTCTTAAGCAAAATAATTTTATCATTCTTTCCCGCCAATTGCTGGACCAGCTGCGTCGACTTATCTTTGCTGCCATCGTCCACAACTATAATCTCGTAGTTTTCAGCCCCCGCCTTAAGGAATTCATCTATAACCTTTATGGCGGATTTAATTGAATTTCCCTCGTTATACGCCGGTATAATGATTGAGATCTTCAATTATTGTTTCCTTTCTCTATGCCGGCCGGTTTCCCGGCCGGGGCTTTCAAGCATCGGAATCTTTATTGATTCTAACAAAAAACAGTATATATATCATATATTTTCTATTTCCCGGCCGGTCTCTTCGCCTGACTTAACTTATCCCTTAGTATTTCCCATAAAATCCTGATCACACCGGTTTTTTTATTAATATACAGGACTAAAGGCGCCGCAAGGAAAATGAATACCGCCGCCCTCAGGACAGTCTCTAAAAAGAAGTTTTGCAGAATTATAAGATGTTCTTCGGCAACCAGGCACAAGAAACAGTAAAACAGGGGAAATAATATTTTAACGAAGAATTTCACAACGGTTAAATTGCTTTCGCAATGCTTAAGCGCATATACCGAGACCACGCAGAAGGCTATAAACGCCGATATAGAGGTGGCGAAAGCAGCGCCGTTTATCCCGTAACCCTTTTTAATCAACACATAATTAAGGGCTATATTCAACAGTATCGACAAAGCGGTTATAGGTATAAGCTTCGCCTGTTTTTCCAGAGCTACCAGGAAATTATTCGAATACGGAGATATGGTCAGAAAGAATATGGACAGAAGAAAGATTTTTAACGCGCCGATGCCCGGGATAAAAGCGGGAAGGGCGTACTGTATGAAGATAGGCGCGCAGATAAAGAACAGGGACATCAATATAGCCATAAAATATGCCGTGACCTGGGAGTAAAAAATAACATGCCTTGAAGATTTTTCCATGCCGTTTGAGCCGAAATCCTCCAGGAAATGCGGCTGTATGACTATAATAAAATTCTTGGCAATGCCTGTGCCGTAACTTTCCGTCATCAGCGCAATGGAATAAAACCCCAGTTGTTCCAATCCAAGCATGGCGGCAATCATAATCCTGTCTATGCTGTGCAGAATCTGGTATAAAATGCCGTTGATAAAAAGAGGAAACCCGTATTTAATATAATATACAAGCCCCCTGAAATCGAAAGAAAACCTCAGGTCATAGGTTACATACCTTCTTATAAACAACACGTTCAGGACAGGCATGATTATAACTATCACATAAAAACCATACAGTTGGAACCTGCTGACCACCAATAAAATCAGGCCGAGATTGACAATCGCATCGAAAATAATGGATTTGCTCAATACGCCGAAATCCCTGTGCGCCCTCAAAAGTATCATATAATACGTGTACACGCGCTGTGATATCAGAATGACCGATAAAGCCAGTAGGCCGATGAAAATTTCTCTGGATAAGCTCCTCCCGAAAAACAGGGCATATATTACTACGCCTATGGAGCATAAAAACGTCGTAACGGTGACAAAATTGAATACAACGCTTACGAGAGCGTTAATCTCTTCCGTCTTGCCTTGCCCTTTCAGGATAGGCAGCTTGTAAGGGACTGTCGATGTGACTCCCAGGCTCGTATATGTGGAATATCCCATTATTACTTTCAGCATACTCCATATACCCATATAAACCGGGCCCAGGAAGCGCCTTATAAATACCGCGGTGAAGAAACCGATGAATTGAGAAAAATACTGCGCGGACGCGTATTGAAAAATATTCGATATAATAGTTTTCTTTTTCAGGTTCATAGGATTACTAACCGCAGCTATTCCGCTTTCCTTTCCGCAGCACCTGCCAGCATGCCGTCGCACAGCTTGTGAAACCTTTCGACTGAATCCTCATTTTTATTTATAAAATGCCACAAAAGCTCTTTTTCCTGTCTTCGGAGCCTATTCTCGCGCTCACGCGAATCCTGCAGGAGTTTTCTTATTCTGCGGATTGACCCCTTATCATCCAGCAGGTCAAGATAATCGTCACTCAGGAAATTAAGGAACTTTTTATTCCTGTCGTCAAAAATCAATACCGGTTTTTTAACAAGCAGGGCCTCAAGAAACACGGTCGTCCCGTAAGACAATATGAGGTCGCTGGCATGCAATAAATCAAAAATATTGTGGTTTTTCAAAATGATGACGTCTTTATCGAGGTCATGTTTCCTCAGCAGATTATGTGTAAACCACTCGTTTTGCTCCCTCGGGTGCAATTTTATGATAAGCTTTGCATTTTTTACATAGTGCAGAGCCCTCGCAGCTATAAGGATCACTTTTTTAATATTATCCGGAATCAGAAAAGTATCTATAAAATCGGACCTTTCTTCGGTCCTGAAAGGAGATGATGCAAGCATAACCAACTTTGTATCCTGGCCCAAGCCAAATTCTGAACATAATTTATTTTTAATATCATGCTTGCCGGTCCGCGCGGAAATTTTAGAGTAACACGGCGCTCCTGTAAGCGCTATTTTCCCCTTCTCAACACCCCATCCGACAAGCCTTTTGAGCGAGCTTTCGCCAAAAACTGCTATGACATCTGAGTTTATCGGCACTTTCAAAAGATGGTGTCCCAGTATGCCGTGATTCATCTGTATAGAAGGGATACCTTTTTTCTTCGCGCATTCAACCAATGCTTTATTAAAAGGGGTAGTGTCTTCATCGTTTATCAGAAGACCGGGATTCACGGATTCTATCATTTTATTGAGTCCCGACACCATTTTTGCAAAATCCCGAAGTTCTTTTTTCAAAAAAGCGCTTACGTCGGGGCCGCATATCCTCCACAAGTCAAAACCGTTATAATTCAAGCCTCCTGTTTTTTTAAAGTAATTGTCGACTTCGGCGGAAATCTTTTTCGGGTTCACTTTCGACCGCAGGGAAAGAATCTCACGGAAAGACAGGAAATATTCCGGCAGCACATGCAGTAAACGGCTGGCAGATTTTTTTAATCCCATCCTGAAGGCTTTCAAAGAAAAAACCGGCCGCAGATAATAGATTGTTTCGCGTCCATGCGTTTCATCGAGAAGCGGCTCCATGAATTTCAGGGCGCACGAATAAATTATTTTCCTTCCCCCTTCATCCCCGTCCCCTTTTAACCTGATGATTAACAGGTTGGCCATTGATAAGATTTTTTTTGC
>JAFGBE010000011.1 GCA_016933315.1 Candidatus Auribacterota bacterium | reverse complement strand
CCTGCTTGGCGCGAAAAACATCAAAATAAACGCCGCGGGCAGTATCAGTGTGATAAACGAGGTGTATTTCGAGCCCAGCGCAAATCCGGCAAAGATACCGCTTAAGACTATATGGACATCGCTTTTCGCGCCGACATATTCCATAATGCATATAAATGACAGGACAGTGAAAAAGGCGGCGGATATCTCAACATGCGCGTACATCCCCTCTTTTGTTATCAGGCCCATAACATAGAATGACGCCGCCGCCAGCAGGGCGTAGCTCCTGCCGGCTTTTTCCGCTACAAACACATATATCGCGCATAATATTAAAAGCCCGTATATGTAATTAACGAATTTCCCGCTGGCTCCGAAGACCCCCTGCGCGAACAGGTAGACCATGGACAGGTTTGACGGGATATTCATATACATATTGCTGCTGAAATATAAATACCTGCCGTTCTGAAGTATTTCTTCAGGGGCGGCAAGGTGGTATTCGAGCGAGTCGTATTCAAAAGGAGGGAGCTGGGCGCCGAATATGTTTATCAGGAGCGCGCATAAAAGAAGAATGAACACAAGGTACGGAAAGCGACGGCTGTCCGGGCGGAGCCTGAAATCATATTTCCGGGCGGTCAGGCATATCATGTAAAATACACTGAACAAAGACAGCGCCCCGAAACAGAGTTTCAGGACAAAGGCGTTTATGCCGGTAAACAGCGCGGCAAGCATTATGCCCGCCGAGAAAACCCCGGAACCCAGGGCTATCGAGCAGAGAGCGGATTTAGCGTCAACGGTTTTTATGCCGAAACAAAACCTTAATATCACATTTCCGGCGGAAAAAAATAGCAGGAACAGAAAAGCGCAGGAAAACATCTGCTTTATATTGCTTAATACCAGCAGGGAATCCGTCTTTTCCGGAAGGAGGGTGTTGTTTTCAAGCAGTATCTTCAGGGCAAACGGCCCTGACAGCCTGTTCCCCGAAAAAAAAACGGCGGCTATAAGGATAAAGCACGCCGAAAAGATGTATTTTAATATGCGTTGATATTCAGCGCTATGTGAGTTCATCATAAAGTTTCCCGAAAAGAGGTATTATTTCCCCGCATGAAAACCGCCCGGCCCTTTCGGCGGCATTTTTTCCCAGTTCCACCCTTAAATCCCTGTCCCTGCATAACATGGATATTTTCTGCGCCAGGCCGGAAGCGTCGCCCGGCTTGACCAGCAGGCCGGATTTGCCGTCTTCAACCAACTCATTCAGTCCCGCCACATCCGAAACTATCACAGGCCTGCCCGACGCCATGGCTTCGAGGGCGGATATTCCAAAGCCTTCCCAGAGCGAAGGCATGACAAAAATATCAATCGTTTTAAGATAAGCTTTAGCGTCGTCGACAAAACCCGCCAGCCTGACTTTGTCCTCTAAGCCCAGGGCGGCTATCCTTCTCTGCAGGCGCCCCTTCAACGGGCCTGAACCTCCTATGGAAAAACGGGCTCCGGGGTCGGAAGAAGACACCATTTTCGCCGCATCCAGCAGATATTCATATCCTTTCTGCCTGTGCAGGTGCCCGAGCGCGCCGATTGAGACTGTATCCGACGCCGCAGGGTTCGGAGCGGCCCGGAAATCCGCGACATTGATGCAGTTATAGATTACATTGATTTTATCCTTCTGTATGCCTACCTTATCTATAAGGTATTGCCTTACCCCGTTTGACGATGCGATTATCCTGGTCGTAAATCCGGACAGGTATTTTTCCAGAAGCCTGAAAGGGAAATGTTTTTTATAGAAGTAGACATTCTGTTCCGATGAGATGATAACAGGGACGGCGGCATTTCTCGCGGCAATCCTGCCGTATATCTGCGCCAGGTACAGATGGGTATGGACAATATCGGGGTTGACGGATTTCAGGGCGGATCCGAGCTTTTTTACCACGCTCCAGTCAAAGTAACCCTTAGAGCTTATTACAAGTGTCTTTACGCCCGATTGTTCCGCATAGTCCTTTAAGAATTTGCTCTTATCGGAACCCCTGTCCAGAAATATTATATGATTGTGATAGATATTGCTGTCCAATCCCGCAATGATGGCTGAGAGCATCCGCTCGTTGCCGCCGAGATCCATGCTGCTGATAATATGACATATGATTTTATTATTCATGATGAGTGTAAAAAGCCAGGTAATACGAAGAAACCAGGGACGCTGTCCAGTAAAAACATATAGCGAAGACCGCCCCCGATATTCCCCATAGATATATCAACGGCACCATCAATACGACGGATACCGCGGGAATAACCAGATTCAGAATATATAACTCTTTGATGCACGAATGAGCTTCAAAAAGGGTTTTAATCACCCTCGAAGGGAAACCTATCCCCAGAAAAAGCATGAGAATTTCCGCATAAGGCACGGAACTGTCATATTTATCCGAAAACAATATTATCATCACGGGCTTCGTTATAAAATAGCCCGTTATACCCAGTATCACCGAGACAACAGTTATCAGGGCGAATCTTTTCCTTATCTTCATAAAAGCGGCATCCTTCTTCACCTCAGACAGTTTGGGCAGCAAAAGCCCTGTTTCCATCTGAAGGAGGCTTTTAAACTGATTATGGAAGGAGGACGCAATCTGGTATACGGCAAGGACCGAATAATTCGCAAAAAAAGCCAGCAAAATCTTGTCTATGTTGGAAAACAGCGTCCCGAAAGACTCGAGAAAAGTGAGATGCTTTGCCAGCCTGACATCGCCTGATATCTCCTCCGGCGCCGCATTCCCGGGCAGCCCTGTTTTAAAAGTAAGGGCCACATTGAACAAAGCGTAAAATATTATGGACGCCGTTACGAGGACAGGCAGCGAATATCCCATCTTCAGGGCAAGGAGGATAGCCAGCGTCGAGAGGATATATATGACCGAGAGCAGGAAAGCCAGCTTTTTAAACTGTTTCCGCCCGGTGTAAAAAGATGTCCACAGGTTTAACCCGCAATAAGGGACGAACAGGACGGCAGTCAACAGCAGCGAATAGGAAAAAGGCCTGTTATTGCCGATAAAGTAGTAGACGGCTACGGCAAAGCAGATCAGCGAACCGATCAGGGAATATTTTGTCTTTACGAAATTCAGCGTTTTGTAGGCGGATGTTTTTTTCAGCGATATTGCCTTTACGGTCGGGACTTTTATGCCCGGAAGGCTTATTATGGACAATATCGAAATAACGGAAATTATAAATATAAACTGCCCGTAAGTGTCTTTGTCCGTCAGCCTCGCAAAAGCGATGTTCTGCACCAGTTTCATCAGCGAGCCGATCAGGACAGGGAAACTCATGAAGACGGTATTCTTTATGAAATACATGTAGTTAACGCCAAGAATACCCTGTATTTTACTGTTTTTTATTTCCTGGATTTTTTTCATCTGTTAT
>JAFGBE010000098.1 GCA_016933315.1 Candidatus Auribacterota bacterium | reverse complement strand
GGTATCCTTTGTACGGGCACGAATTAAGTGAAGACATAAACCCTATCGAGGCATCTTTAAAATGGGCAGTAAAACTCAGCAAGGATTTTATAGGCAAGAAGCAGTTACTTGATATTTTTAATGCCGGCACTTCCAAAAAAAGGGTCGGTTTCGTAATGGAAGAACGCGCTGTTCCCCGTCAGGGATATGCCGTATACGCCGAAGGCAGGCAGGTGGGCCGGGTTTCCAGCGGGACATATTCGCCTAATATTGATAAATTTATCGGCATGGCGTTTGTAGAAAACACGTATGCGGAGATGAATACGACACTGGACATAAAAGTCAGAGATAAATTGTATAAGGCGGACGTAACTCCCTGGCCGTTTGTTAAATTGGGAGTGAAGAAACAAAAAGCAGTTTTTTGAACGATAAGTTTTAAAAGGAGGACAGATGAGCGTTTTGAAATTCAGCAAATCTCATGAATGGGCAAGGATTGAAAATGATATCGCTGTGGTTGGGATAACCGATTATGCCCAGAAAGAACTCGGAGATATAGTCTTTATCGAGTTGCCCAGGGTAGATGAAACCGTACGGCAGAACGCGCAGTTTGGAACCATAGAATCCACGAAATCCGCGAGCGAAATGTTCGCTCCTTTGAGCGGTAAAGTAATCGAGGTCAATAAGGACCTTCCGGGTAATCCCCAGTGGGTGAATGAGTCTCCCTTTGAAAAAGGATGGATGATAAAAATTAAAATTGAAAACAGCGCCGAAGCCGCAGGTTTAATGGATGAAGAAGCATACGGCGAATTCGTTTCCAAGGAATCTCACCATTAATATGCCTTACATTTTAAACACCGATAAGGAACGCGGGGAAATGCTTAAAAGTATAGGCGTTAAGTCTATGGAGGAGCTGTATTCCCACTTGCCTGAAGGCATAAAATTGAACGACGGTGTGGATTTACCTTCCGGGTTAAGCGAGTTCGAGGTCAAAAAGACGTTGAAGTTTCTTTCCGAAAAGAATACTCCGGCGTGTAAAATTAATTCTTTTCTCGGCGCTGGTTGTTACGACCATTATGTTCCTGCCGCAGTGGAGTATATTCTTTCCAGCCCGCAGTTCCTTACGGCTTATACGCCTTACCAGGCGGAATGTTCCCAGGGTATACTGCAGGCAATATATGAATACCAGAGTTATATATGCCTTCTGACAGGGATGGATGTCACTAACGCTTCTGTCTTTGACGGTGCCTCCGCTTTGTCTGAAGCCGTCCTTATGAGCATGAGAATAACCGGCAGGAAAAAAATAGTTATCGCAGGAGTTATTCATCCCGAATATAAAGAAACCGTAAAAACCTATTTGAGCGGGTTTGATTTCTCTTTTGAAGAAGTGAACATCGGCAGCAGGGGGGATGTTGATCTCGAAAAGCTGAAGCTCACGGAGGGACGGGATGCTGCCTGTTATGTTGTCCAGAACCCTAATTTTTTCGGTATTATTGAAGATATAAAAAAGATTTCTGATATAGCGAAACAGAACCGGGCGTTGACAATTGTAATTACCAACCCTTTTTCCCTTGCTATTTTAAAGGAGCCGGCGCTATTAGGTGCCGATATCGTATGCGGAGACGGCCAGCCTTTGGGAGGCACCATGAATTTCGGGGGGCCGTCATTCGGGTTCCTGGCTGCCAAACAGGATTATACACGGCAGATTCCCGGCAGGATAGTCGGTAAGACTACCGATAGCGATGGTGCGGCCGCGTATTGTCTCACGCTGCAGACCAGGGAACAGCACATCAGAAGAGAAAAAGCCACCAGCAATATATGTTCCAACCAGTCGTTGAACGCGATAGGCGCTGCGGTTTATCTGTCTTTGATGGGGAAGACGGGGATTAAAGATGCCGCGTTGAGTTCGTTCAGCAATGCCCAGTATCTTTATCGCCGGTTAGGCGAAGTCAGAGGCGTCAAGATCCTGTTTCCGCCGCGTATTTTTAACGAGTTTGCCTGGACTGTTCATGATGCCCGCAAAATAATAGATGAATTATATAAGAAGAATATTGTCGCGGGATATTATCTCGGTAACGCATTTCCCGGTTTGAAAGATGGTATTTTAAGCTGTTGCACCGAAAAGAAGACAAAAGAGGAAATCGATAATTTTGTAAATACAATGGCTCATCTACTGCACGGATAACGGCTATGCCCTTATTGTCAATCAGGCTTTGATTTTTCAAGACGTGAAACGCGGAAAAATCAGCCGTTGGTTTAAGGCGGGCCGTAATATAATAATTCGTATGGCAAGAAAACTTATTTTCGAAAAGAACGGTTATGCCGCGGAAAACGGTTACGCGGCTAATGGCGAGGTGCCTTTACAGGATCCCGGAAGTTTTATCCCTTCAGGAGCGTTGAGGAAAGATTTGCCGTTGCCCGATGTCGGGGAACTCCAGGCGGTGCGGCATTATTTGTCTCTCGCAAAGCTTAATTTTTCCGTGGACACTAATTTTTATCCCCTTGGTTCCTGTACGATGAAATATAACCC
>JAFGBE010000097.1 GCA_016933315.1 Candidatus Auribacterota bacterium | reverse complement strand
GTTAATTTATATGTCACTCTATGCAATATGCCGGGTTACGGCGCTTATGCCACGGATTATATTACCGGCAGGATAACATTTGATAAGTTTATCAAATCCCTGATTATCGCCGAGTATAAAAGGATAAATGAACCGCGGAACGGACAGGGGAGGCTTGCCAAGATAACAAACGCTCTGCACGCCGCAAAAGGGCAGATAGCCGCTTTTATGTTCGGTGAATATGCAAGCTGGTATACTGCCGGGTGGGACGGGCTTCATGCTTCGAATGACGCGTTTAAACCACTGGGCGGGACTACGGGTTATTTTTCAACAGAGCCGGTAGAAGAAATCGACTGGAAGGACAAAGCTGTTTCCGAGAGATTGAATATAGGGGGCGAAAAGAAGGAAATTGAACACCATTATGAGCTGAAAAACAGCCTGCTTACTCTGGGCGGCTGGGATGAGTTCCAGGTCGCAGAAGATTATATGGTGGGCCTTGTGCTGTGGTGGTACGGTTTTAATGTTGCAGGTTTCTGGAGCCTTACGCCCGAAGATCCGTCGGGTTTTGAATCCGAAGTCGGGTTTAAGTTCAGGCCCAAACAGATGTCGAGGTGGATGAAGGGCTATATAATGGGGCTTATTATCGTTACGGAAAGCTGGAGCAACTTCTACGAACTCTGGAAGCGCAAAGGCTTGTGGGGATGCGCGACATTCTGTATCCCGACGCTTTTCAGCGCTGTCCAGCCGTTTTTATTCCGCGTTGCCCGCATGCTGTGTATTTTCTGGTGGATATATTTTATTCCGGTGAAGGTCTTGTGGGAAATGGCTCTTTCGTCCCGCATTGCGCCTGTCGCATTGTTTATCAACGGGCATTCCAATGTCGTCCAGTTCCTTGAACGCGTGAGAAAAGCCATAGGAATATATACGCCTACCGTGCTTAACTTCTTTTCTGTCGGCGGATGGGCATGGGTCATAGGGCCGTGCCTTATCCTTATCCCGATTTTCATTTACAGGTATTTCACTATGAGAGGCGTCAAAGAAGGAGTGGACGATTACCTCGGGCTGCGGGCGATACTGGATGAATACGACAGCATAATCAGCGCGCTGCAGTCCAGGATCGATTCCGGAAGCTTTCATGACAACAGGGCCCTTCTGAACGCATTGAAAGAAATACAGGAAAGGAAAAGAGTTGTTTCCGAGGGAAACCTGGAAGAAGCCGCAGGCGTTGTTTCCGCGAGAAAATTCCTTCTGGCGATAGGCCTTTTCATGGGTTCCTGCTTTGCTCTTCTGGTTTCAGGCAGCGTTTCCCGGTTATGCGTTTTTACGGGTGTGTTTACTCTTGTTATTTATGGCCTGACGATGATGCTGGGGCATATATATATAAATGCGGCGGGGAACCAGGTGATAAACGGCATAAAGGAAAAAGCCGTGAGAGCCATGAGGTTCAGAGCCGCAATGCCGAATTTCTTTATAGATTTTTATCATATGCTTTATATCGCCGGAAACAAGATCGCGTGGCAGGAAGTGATAAAGGGCGGAAGAATCGGTTACTGGTGGCGGACACCGAGAGCCGTAGACATATTGAATGAAGCGGTGGAAAGAAATGAAAAGAAGCTCAGGAAACCGGATATCAGCGGTTTGCTGAAAAAGAAACTTGCCGGTTTCAGGTCGTGGTTTATTTACGCGGATATTGAGAAAAGCCTTGAAAAGCCGCGGCTTGACCTGCGGCTGTACAGAAATTACGGGTTTATGCTTTTAATGACATGGATACTGATGGTGGGGCTTCGTTTCGGTTTCCAGGTCCACCTGTTCAATGAGATGGTTATAAATTCTCTTGTGAGGGGGAAGGATGCCCCGTACACATGGAACCTCGTCGTTATATGTTCGATAGTCCTTGTTATAATTGCCTGGAAATCCCTTTATAATTTCAGGTTTGTCACCGGCAGGTGGAAAGAGTTCCATATGAAACAGCCATGGATGCCTGAAGGAGAGCCGAAAACAATGTTTGTGGATTTCATGGACAGGCTTATCACTGCGACCGCGGTGTTCGTGCTGATAACCATATTGGCGTTTTCATACAACAGTTACAGGATACCCATGAGGGAAATCAATGCTATAGGACTTAAAACACCGTTATGGGCTTTAAGCGGGCAAGAAACAGAATGTGTTCTCCCTGTTGATATTTATGCGCCGGGTAATTTCAATAATAATATCGGCTTTAACGTAAAAGGGTCGTTCCATGATGTTGGTTCCTGGACCGGGCACGCCAGAAGCGGTTGGGCTACGGGTGAAGGCGCCATGGAACTGGAAAGCAGATTGAGGAAAGAAGCCGCAAGAGGAGCAAAACTGGTGCGTTATATGCCTGTGCTTGGGGATTTGAGGGCAGGAGCGAAATCCGACGGAAATTATATTACATTCAGCAACTCGGCGGAAGAGGATATTGCCGTATTCTTTGCGATTGTTGAAAAGGTAAGGCGTGATTATCCCGAACTGAAGGTTATTCCGGTGTTGCTGAGTTTTGAGATAGCTGACGGTACCTCCGTTGAAAACGGTGTTAAGGTGGGAGAATATCCGGAACTTTTAACACGTCCCGAACTGCGGGCCCGTTTTGTCGATGAGATTATCAGGTTATTCAGCCCGTACTGGGATAATGAATCTGTCTTTGCATGGGATTTATTCAATGAGCCGGAGCTGACTATTGTTGATATGGATGATATCCGCTCTTTTGTCAGGGAATTGGCGCGCAGAATACACGATAAAGGCGGGAAAGTCACACTGGGAAGCAATACGGTTGATGATATGCTTTCTTTGTGGGTAGGCTCGGACCTTGATATTCTGCAGTTCCACTTCTACCAGGAAGGCTCCTCTTTCCTTCCCGACGCATACAATATTGCGGATGGCATGGGTATAAACATAGATAAACCGGTGTTCGTCGGGGAATGGGGCATAAGGAATTCGGACGGCACGGGCAGGGAAGCGGAAGATGATGAAGTTGACAATGTCCTTGCCGAAGCTAAAGAATACGGGTACACAGGGTTTCTGATCTGGCAGGATGACTACTACGGCGTTATCGACAGAAATTGCCTTAAGAAATTCAAGGAAAGTTTTTTGGAAGAATAATTTAAATTGACTTGAATTGGATGCTGGTTTATCATTTACTACTAAATCAATAGAATTAGTGGTAAATAGGAGGTTTTATGAGGCTTTCAACACGTTCAAGATACGGTTTGCGTCTTATGTGCGACCTGGCCTCCTGCTACGGGAAAGGCCCTGTGCTTTTGAAAGATATAGCCCGTCGCGAGGATATCTCGGAAAAATATCTTAGTAATATCGTTATTCCTCTGAGAGGCTGCGGTATGGTTATTTCGACCCGCGGAGCGCATGGCGGCTACGCTTTGGCTAAAGCTCCCGATAGTATAAAAATAAGGGATATCATCGAAATCCTCGAAGGAGACTTATGTCTGGTTGAATGCGTCAAAAACTCCGGCGCATGCAAACGTTCATCTTTTTGCCTGAGCAGAGATATATGGATGGATATTAAGAAAAAGATATATGATGTCCTTGATTCTGTAACGCTGAAAGACCTTGTTAATAAAGATGGCAGAAAAAAAGGGAAATCAAAATGATGTAAGGGGATAGTATGAAGATTTATAAAGACATAACCGAGACTATAGGAAATACACCCATGGTCAGGATAAACCGCCTGAACAGACGGGGCAAAGCGGATATCGTCGCCAAACTCGAATTTTTTAACCCGTTGTCAAGCATCAAAGACAGGATAGGGCTTGCTATGATTGAGGATGCGGAAAGAAAGGGTTTGCTCAGGAAAGGCATGACCATTGTAGAGCCCACAAGCGGGAATACAGGCATAGCGCTGGCTTTTGTGAGTGCCACTAAAGGGTATAAATTAATACTTACTATGCCTGATACAATGAGCATGGAGAGAAGAAAACTTCTGTCTATGTTTGGCGCGGAAATAGTGTTGACCTCGGGGAGCAAAGGTATGTCCGGCGCTATAGAGAAAGCTAAGGAGCTGGTGGAAAAAATGCCGGGTGCCTATATGCCGCAGCAGTTTAAAAACCCGGCGAATCCTGATATACACAGAAAAACCACCGCCGAAGAAATCTGGAGAGACACGGATGGCAAAGTGGATATACTGGTGAGTGGAGTAGGCACAGGAGGAACGATTACCGGAATATCCGAAATGATAAAGAAGAAAAAACTTTCATTCAAGACGATAGCCGTCGAGCCGCAGGAATCGCCGGTTCTATCAGGCGGGAAACCGGGGCCGCATAAGATCCAGGGTATGGGGGCGGGATTTACTCCTGATGTTTTAAAGACAGAACTTATAGATGAGGTTGTGAAGGTCAGCGGCAAAAATGCCATGGCTACGGCAAAAAAACTGGCTAAGGAGGAAGGGATACTGGCCGGTATCTCAAGCGGGGCGGCCGCCTGGGCGGCGCTTAAAATAGCCGAAAGGCCGGAAAATGAAGGCAAGCTCATAGTAGCGGTCTTTCCCGATACGGGTGAAAGGTATTTGAGCACGGAACTATTCGACAGCATGAAAGGATTGTTTTGATGGATTTGGCTGAAACAATCAAAAAACTTAAAAAAGAGAAAAACGCGGTTATCCTCGCTCACAATTATCAGCGGCCCGAAGTGCAGGATATAGCCGATTATGTCGGGGATTCTCTCGGATTAAGCATTGAGGCCTCAAAGACGGACGCGGACGTTATCATCTTTTGCGGCGTTTACTTTATGGCGGAAACCGCGAAGATATTGTCTCCCGGCAAAAAAGTTGTGATTCCCGATAAAGATGCGGGCTGTCCCATGGCGGATATGATAACTGTCCAGGAGTTGAGAGAACTGAAAAAGCGCTATCCCGGCGCCAAAATTCTCTGTTATGTGAATACTTTCGCGGATATTAAGGCGGAGTCCGATGTATGCTGCAGTTCATCCAATGCGGTCATGGTTGTGGAAAAAGCTTTCAGGGAAAATGACGAGATAATATTTGTTCCGGACAAGTATCTTGCTGATTACGCTCAGAAAAAAACGGGCAAAAACCTGATATTGTGGAACGGATACTGCCCTTCGCACGTCAAAATACTGGAAGAAGATATAAGGAAGATGAAAAAAGCTCATCCCGGAGCCGAAGTGTTGGTTCATCCGGAATGCACGGCTCCTGTCATATCTCTTGCGGATGAGATACTCTCCACCGACGGAATGGTTAAATATGTCAAACGTTCTCCGGCGAAGGAGTTTATAGTAGCGACAGAACCCGGGATTATACACAGGTTGAAAAAGGAGAACCCCTCTAAAGAGTTCTGGCCTGCCAGCGGGATAACGGAATGCCTGAATATGAAGCTTATTACGCTGGATAAAGTCTTGAGGGCTCTCGAAACACTGCAATACGAGGTTGATGTTCCGCAGAAAGTGATTACGAAAGCGAAGAAAAGCATAGATAAGATGTTGAAATACCAGGATTGACAGGGAGGATGTATGTCCGTAAAAAAAGTATATCTGGACCATAACGCAACCACGCCTCTTCATCCCGAGGTAAAAAAGGTTATGCGCGAGGCGATGGATAAATTCGGCAACCCGTCGAGTCTTCACAGCGTCGGCAGGGAAGCCAGAAAATATGTTGAAGAAGCGCGCGCTAAAACGGCCGGTTTTATCGGGGCATCTCCCGAAGAGATTGTGTTTGTCGGTAGCGGTTCAGAAGCCAATAATACAGTTCTGTCCATTTTTTCATGCGCTTCAAAATCCTGTTCATTTCACTCGGAAGTAAAAAAAGTCGTTGTCACAACGGCTATTGAGCACCCCTGCATTATTGAGAGTTCAAAATGCCTGAAGGACAGGGGATTCGATGTCCGGTATCTCGATGTTGATTCTTTCGGAAAAGTCAGCATAGAACAGCTGGAGGATATACTTAAGGGGAGAAAGGCGGGCCTTGTGTCGGTGATGATGGCCAACAATGAAATAGGGACGCTGCAGGATATAAAACTTATAGCGGAGATAGCTCATAAATACGGGGCACTGATGCATACGGACGCTGTTCAGGCGGTAGGGAAAATCCCCGTTGATGTAAAGAAACTTGACGTCGATTTCCTGACTGTTTCAGGGCATAAGATTTACGGGCCTAAAGGAATAGGGATGTTGTTCGTAAAAACCGGCACCCCTTTTTGCCCTTTCGTCAGGGGCGGGCACCAGGAAATGGGCAGGCGCGCCGGGACGGAAAACACGCTGGGTATAATCGGGCTCGGGAAAGCCGTGGAGATGAGAGCTAAAGAGATGGCGGCAGAAGATAAAAGATTGAAAGGCCTGAAAAAAATGCTCGCTCAGGGAATACGGAAAAATATCCCCGACGCTCATTTTAACGGGCATCCCGAAGATTCCCTCGTCAGCACTCTTAACGTTTCATTCAAAGGGGCCGAAGGTGAAGCTATACTGCTTTATCTTGACCTCGCCGGCATAGCGGTTTCCACGGGTTCCGCATGCGCGTCCGGTTCCCTTGACCCTTCGCACGTCCTGCTTGCCACGGGTATAAGCCCTGAGCTGGCGCACGGTTCCATAAGGATAAGCATGGGAAGATTAACAGATAAAAAAGATATTGAATATGTTTTGGATACATTGCCCGGCATCATAAAGAAAATCAGGAATATGTCTTCGGCGTATTCAAAAGGAGGGAAGAATGTCCCAAAACACTGATTGGGTATATTCCGAAAAGATAAAAGACCATTTTATGCATCCGAGAAACATACTTGAGGATGAAAAATCATATAGATACGACGGCAAGGGTGTAGTGGGAAATATAAAATGCGGCGACCAGATGATGATGGTCATTAAAGTCGATAAAGAGAAAAATGCCATAGCCGACTGCAAATGGAAGACTTACGGGTGCGCGAGCGCCATAGCAAGCACGTCTTTGCTTTCGGAAATTGTGATAGGGATGAGCCTGGACAAGGCCTATCATATTTCTCCGAAAGATATAGCGGAAGAACTGGGC
Organism: Candidatus Auribacterota bacterium; assembly: GCA_016933315.1. GTDB lineage: Bacteria > Auribacterota > UBA6266 > UBA6266 > UBA6266 > UBA6266. The sequence continues at coordinate 889 of JAFGBE010000097.1, read as the reverse complement.
GGACTGCCCGAACATAAAATCCACTGCTCCGTCCTGGGCGATAAAGCCCTTCGCGCCGCGATAGATGATTACTATATGAAAAACGGTATGGAAAATAAGATAAAGAAGGAAAAGGCGAGAATCATCTGCCAGTGTATGAATGTTACCGACCATGATATAGAAAATGCCGTCCTGGAAGGGGCGCGCACGTTCCTGGAGCTGCAAGAGCATACCAAACTGGGCACCGTCTGCGGGCAGTGTAAGGGAGAGGCTGAGCAACTGTTGAAGGAGTATGTAAAAAAACATTTCGATAAATAATGAGGGGAAAAACCTCTGTGTGCGGGAGGAATAAATAAAATGTCAATATTGATAAAAATATCGTTGTTTTCTATGGTCTTTTTTTCGATGACCGCTTTCGCGGCCTCTGTCCGCTATGACAGGGCTACGTTCGCGGGAGGATGTTTCTGGTGTATGGAGCCCGCTTTCGATAATCTGAATGGCGTTGTAAAGATTGAGGTAGGCTATATGGGAGGGAAAACAAAAAACCCGACTTACGAGGAAGTATCCACAGGGAAAACGGGTTACAGGGAAGTCGCCCAGATAACATATGACCCGTCCAGAATTTCGTATGAAAAACTGCTGAATACTTTCTTTATGAACGTTGACCCCACGGATACCGGCGGACAGTTTGCCGACAGGGGTTCACAATACAAAACAGCCGTTTATTATCATAATGAAGAACAGAAAAAAATCGCCGAAGAGTCAAGGCAGAAACTTGATGAATCAGGCCTTTATGATAAACCTGTGTCGGTGGATATTCTTAAAGCGGGTGATTTCTACAAGGCGGAAGAGTATCATCAGGGTTACTACAGAAAAAATCCCGTCAGGTACAATCTGTATAAACAGGGCT
>JAFGBE010000096.1 GCA_016933315.1 Candidatus Auribacterota bacterium | reverse complement strand
TTTTCCGGCTCGGTAAAATCCTTAAACTCGCCGAAAATATCTTCCGGATCCGTTATAAATGCGGGAATGACGGTTTTCCCGGAAGGCTGAAGAACAACCCCCCCGTAAAAATTCGCGGCCCTGATTTCTTCGATTTCCGGGTTGTCCTCGGGAATAACCCTGAGTTTGTAGGCCGGCACACCGTATTTCTTCGAAAACTCGACACCGCTGAACCAGCCTTCGGCGAGCCTGCTCATGTTTTTCAGAAGGTAATCGCCCGTCCCGTACGGTTCGATAACAGGCATGCCGTCGAGACACTGCAAGTCTTTTCTCCCGGACGATATGTTTTTTATTTTGAGAATTCTGGCAAACGAAGGTATCTCCTCGTTGGGGATTGCGAAATATTCCACAGTTGTCTCGAACCCGGATGAACGGTCTGTTTCCGATAACTTCAGCCTGTCGGAAGTTATATGCATTTTCTGGACAGGCTTCCTTTTCCCTGACTTCTGCCTGAAAGGCTCATGGATATTGCCGCCGGATTTGATAAATGTCCTGAAACCATGAGAAGGGGTCAGCCTGTATGCCTTATTCGCGGCAACGAATTCGGTTATAGCCCCGTTTTTGTCGGTTGTCCCCATACACGCTATCGCCTGGCCGCGATTCACATAGAAAACCCACATCGGTTTTCCCCAAACACCCGCTATGCTCGGAAAGAAACTCGAAAACGGTTTTGTATTGTTATAATCATTGATAATAAACTCAGCATCATTTACTTCATAATTGGCAGATCTCTTCATATCCACTTCTCCGGTAATTCAGATGAACCCTATGTTAACGTTAACATTTCTGTAATATCATAATGCTCTTTCAATAATTGTCAACCCTAAATTTAACAGCCGCAACCATCACTCCCAACTGTCATACGGGTCGTTTCCGGGGGTCTTGTTTGTCTGTTTTATCTTTTCCAGTCCCGCCGGCTTAGTCATTTCATCTGTCCTGTCTTCTTCGGGAGTCCTTAGCAGCGGCTCCTCATTCAGCACAGGTTCGGGGCCGATTTTCTCCTTAAGTTCGCAGCTGTTCTCTGTGCACATCCCTGTTTGCAGAGCTTCCTCGCAAGCTGAAAATGAAGGAAAGGTTAGAACCAGGCAAACACAAAATAAAATCCTCATTCAAAAATCTCCTTTTTGCGGACATCCCGTGTCCGGAAGCCCTGAATCCTGCTTCCCTACGCACATTTTATATGCTTTTCACACACTAGGCATTTACTTTTATGCCGATGGGACAATGGTCGGAACCCATTACATCGGTAAAAATCATCGCATCTTCGACCTGTCCGGACATATTTTCTGAAACAAAACAATAATCTATGCGCCAACCTATGTTCTTCTTCCTGGCGCTATACCTGTAACTCCACCATGAATATTTTATTGTATCAGGATAGAGCATCCTGTATACATCGACAAATCCATTTTCAACCAGCCTGTCTATCCACTCCCTCTCAACAGGCAGGAAACCCGAATAATTCTCATTCGCCCCGGGATTCTTCAAATCTATTTCCCTGTGCGCCGTATTAAAATCTCCGCAGATTATAATCTTGCAGCCGGAGCTTTTCAGCTTCATACAATAATCAAGGACTGCGCCGCAAAAATCAAGTTTATACTTAAGCCTCTCTGCGCTCATCTGTCCGTTGGGAAAATATATATTCAACAAGGTAAATGCCGGAAAATTCAAAACCAGCACTCTTCCCTCGGCATCAAATTTACCAACCCCTATCCCGGTTTTAACGGATGACGGCAGGCTCCGCGTATACGCGGCTACGCCGCTGTATCCCTTTTTTTCGGACAAAGCCGCATAAAACCTGTATCCCTCAACACCGGTTATATCTTCCGGCAGCTGACTTATATCCGCTTTTGTTTCCTGTAAGCATAAAATGTCCGGTTTTTCGGACAGAAACCATTTTTTAAACCCTTTGCCGGCAGCCGCCCTTAAGCCGTTGACGTTCCATGAGTAAATTCTCATTATCCGATCCTGTTCCTGAAATTTTTCATAGACGATTCCCCATAAAATTAACATAGTCTTTCATGCTGTCCCCTATAAGATTGAAACAGAATATTGTGACGGCAAGGGCAACACCCGGGAAAAATGCCATCCAGGGCGCGGTTTCCACATAACTTACGCTTGAGGCAATCATACCACCCCATGTAGGTTCGGGCGGGCTTATGCCTAAACCCAGGAAAGAAAGGGACGCCTCGGACAGGATAAAAACCCCTATCCTGAGGCTGGCTGTTATAAAAATTATCGGGATGATGTTGGGAAGGACATATTTCAACATAACCAGTTTCCTTGATAATCCGAGCACAAGGGCGGAAGCGACATAATCCTGACCTTTTATGGAAATCACGCTGGAGCGTATTATCCTGGCAAAACCCGCCCAACCGACGATGCAGAGCGCTATCAATACGGTTAAGACCCCCGGTTCGAAAACAACCGTTATCGCGATTGCGACGAGCAAGCCCGGCAGAGAAAGCGTAACGTCAATTAAAAATGTTATGATATTATCCGCGATCCCGCCGAAATATGCTGCTACAGTCCCGAATAAAACCCCGATAAACAGCGCGGAAGCAGTAGCGCAAAAACCGATGAAAAGGGATATTCTTGCGCCGTAAATCATCCGGCTTAAAATGCATCTCCCCTGCGCGTCCGTGCCGAACGGATAAGCTTTTTGAGGAGGCTCCTTCGCTTTCTCCAGGTTTATTTCATAGGGGTCGTGAGGGGCAACCCAGGGAGCAAACACAGCCGCCAAAAGGATCAGGCAAAGGATCGCCGCCAGGAAAACCGCCAGTTTGTTTTTTCTCAGGAAATGTTCTGTTTTCTTATTCATAGGTTACCTTGGGGTTAAAAAACGAATATGAAATATCCACTATAATATTTGCGCATATAAAAATGAAAGACCCGAACAGCACCGTGCCCATTATCAGGGGATAATCCCTGTTCATAATTCCGGTAAGAGCAAGGTTTCCGACCCCGTTCCATCCGAAGATCGTCTCCGTCAGGACCGAACCGTTCAGGTAGCTTCCAAGGTCAACCCCTATTAAAGTAACTACCGGTATAAGCGCATTTTTCAAAATATGCTTAAATAAAATCCTGTTCCTGCTCAGTCCTTTTGCTCTGGCGGTTATTACAAAATTCTCTCCCATGACTTCCATGACGCTGGTCCTTGTTATTCTCGCAATATAAGCCGCTGAGCGGGTACCGAGAGTAAGAGCCGGCAGAATAATATATGTGAAGTTACCCATTCCGGAGGATGGGAGCCATCCCAGCAAGTTGGAAAAGATTATGATCAATATAAGGCCGAACCAAAAAACAGGCACTGATATTCCGGAAATCGAGACCAGCACGCAGAATCTGTCTATGGCTCCGCCGGGATTCGACGCCGATAACAGCCCCAGCATCAATCCCGTCAACGTGGCGAATACCATCGCCGTCAGGGCAAGTTTAAGCGTGTTCGGGAAGCGGCCTATAATCAGTTTCCCGACCGGCTGCCCCGTTACATAAGAATAACCGAGGTTCCCTTTTAACAGCTGCCCGATATAACAGAAAAACTGCGCGGGGACAGGATCATCCAGCCCGTAAGCCGATCTGACGCGGTTCAATGTATCGCTGTCCGCCCTCCTGCCTACAAAACTATACACGGGATCTCCGGGGATAAAGCGCGTGAGGGAAAAGACAAGCGTAATAATAGCCGTTAACGTCAAAACAGCCAGAACAAGTCTTCTGATAATAAAATTTTTCATGTCTTTAGATAATATTTAACAACATATAAAAGCAGGACAGCAACTGAAAAATCCGTCACCGCGTTATTTTTATCCCCGTCCCCTTATCGGAATAATAAAGGGGGAACATTTTAAAATCCCTGACCCACGGCTGCACGGCACAATAATCCTTTTTGTGCCACAGGAAAACCCAGGGCGAATCTTCGACAATTATATTTGTGGCCTCTCTATACAGGTTTTGCCTAAGTTCAATGTCGGTTTCGGCCCTCGCTTCGGTTATCAGAGCGTCAAACTCAGCATTTGAATACCTGACCCTGTTCCCGGCGGAACCCCAATTACCGGAGTAAAAAGTAGGATAAAGGAAGTTTTCAGCATCGGGATAGTCAGCCCACCATGAAAGGATAAACATATCAAATTCGGAATTGTTCAAGGCTTCCTTAAAACCGTTCCAATCCCTCTGCGTTATTTCAATTTCAATTCCCCTTTTTTTCCAGAAATGCTGGCAAATTTCGGCGATTGACTGCATTTCGTCGCTCGTGTTTATCAGAAGTTTGAACGGCCTGTCAAAAGATACCGTTTCGGTAGTTTCTATATAATTATTCTCCATTGCCCACAGCCCGTCGTACAGCAGAACCGGCGGAACCGGAGAATACGCAGGTTCAACCCTGGAATTAAAAACATACTTTATTATCTGTTTCTTATCTATGGCTTTCGCAAATATTTTTCTCGCGTCAGCGTTATCAAACGGTTCTCTTCGGCAATTAAAACCCACATAATAGGTATTAAGCCCGGGCCTGGAATAAAACATATCCTTATATCCCGCCTTTTCAAGGGCATCCAGCATCGGGATATTCAGGCCCAGAATATCAATTTTCCCCTGCCTGAATTCAGAAACAGCCGTAAAATCATTGGGGATCACGCGGTATAGTATCCTTGCCATACAGACACCGGCTCCCGAGTATTCCGGGTTCTTCTCCAGCACGATTTTTTCGCCTCTTGCCCATTGTTTTATCCTGTAGGGCCCGCACCCTGTTATCTCCTTATCCCGCATTTTTATTATCGAAGCGTTGGGCATGGCAAGAATGCTTAAAAAAGGAGCAAACGCTTCTTCCAGCTTTATGACTATTGTATTCTCATCCGGCGCTTCCATGCCGCTGATTTCGTTTGTCCTGCCGGCAATGAAATCGGCGGCCCCCTCCACTTTTTCAAACATCCACTTTCTCGATGAAAGAGTGTCCGCCATCAATATTCTTTCAAAGGATTTTTTTACATCCTCAGCCGATACGCGGGATCCGTCGCTGAACTTTACGTCTTTTTTAAGATGGAATACATACTGTTTGCCGTCGTCGGATATTTCCCATCCTTCAGCAACATCAGGCAAAATTTTAAGGTTTTCGTCAAACCTGACAAGAGTTGAATGTATTTTGGCGATTATGCCGCCGGAATAAACATCAACCGCAAGCGCCGGGTCAAGCGTCGAGGGTTCTTCGGCAAGGCGTAGAAAGAGAGTGTTGAAGTCGTCCCTTTTTCCGCCGCATCCCGAAAAAACCAGGAAGACAAATAAAATATAAGCTGCGCGCCGCATTAATAAACTGACCTGCCGGTTTAAATCCGACCGCCGGCCGCGGTTTGCCGTTTTGGTTGATGTGCGCAAACAATTTCACCACCGCTAACACCCGTGTATTCGCCGTCTTCCACCGTTATAACGCCGTTCACAATAACAGATGAAATGCCTTTCGGATACCTGTGGGGATATTCAAAACTGGCGGTATCTTCAAGCATGGCGGAATCAAAAAGCACAAGATCGGCTTTCCATCCGCGCTTTATGAATCCCCTGTCTTTCAATTTCAATTTTCTTGACGGCTGACCGGTCATTTTATACAAGGCGTCCTCAAGCGACAGCCTGTTTTCCCTGACAAACCTTCCGGCGACCCGGGGGAATGTGCCATATGCCCTCGGATGGACCTTTGAGTCCGCAAGTTTTCCGCTGTCCTTTCTCGAAGCCGCATCCGAACCGATCATACAATAATCTTTACCGATGATTTTAAAGAGGTTATCCTCGCTCATATTGAAAAATGCCGCATAAACTTCAAGCCTTTCCTCGATAAGCAATTCGAAGAAAACATCAACCGGTTTCCTGCCTTTCATCTGGGCTATTTCCGCCACCGAGCAGCCCTCCAGCTCCTTCCTTCCACGGCTCGAAACAGAGAGGATTTTAACGGTATGCCAGTAGCTGTCGCTTTTTTCTGTTTCCAGCCATTCTGCCAGTTTTTCTTTTATCGAAGGGTCCTTAAGCCTTTCAAGCTCTTTTGCATTCCCTCCTTCAAACATCCAGCTCGGCAGCACAATATCAAGGCTTGTATATGAAGCCGTATAAGGATAGCGGTCACAGTTGACATCAAGTCCCTCACTGCGCGCCTGCTCGATAAGGCTGCATGCTTTTTCAAGTTTATCCCAGTTTGTTTTCCCCACCGCCTTCAAATGCGATATCTGGACCTTCACATTCGATTCCCTGCCTACCTTTAAAGCTTCCCCGACGGCTTCGACAAGAGCTTCCGACTCATTTCTCATATGAGTGGAGTAAATGCCGCCGTACCTTCCTGCGACCTCCGCGCAGGCAATGATCTCGCCAGCCCCCGCATAAATTCCGGGAGGGTACATAAGCCCTGTTGAAACGCCCAGAGCGCCATGGGTCATTCCTTCATCCACGATTCTCTTCATCTCCGCCAGCTCTTCTCTGCCGGGAGCTTTGTTTTCATATCCGATGACAGAGCCTCTTACGTTACCGAGCCCTATAAGCACACCGATATTGACGGAAGGCCTGACCTTAGAAACGGAACAGAAATAATCCCTGAGAGAATCCCATTCAAGTTTGAGCCCCAGGGACGACAGCCTTTCTTTCGTCCTTTCGCCCGCGGCATTCCGGACGGGCCAGGGTCCTGAACCGCAATTGCCGGTTATCTCGGTCGTAACCCCCTGCCTTACCTTGCTGTCGGAAGAGGGGTTGGCCAGCACGGTAAACTCCGAATGGGAATGGATATCTATGAAACCGGGCGAGAGTATCTTTCCTGCCGCATCTATAACCCTTTTTGCAGCTTCTTTTACGCCGCCTATATAAATTATTTCAGTGCCCTTTATTCCGACAAACAAGCCGGGTTCAAGGAATACTTCCCCGTCGAAGATTTTTGCGTTTTTTATTAACAAATCGAACACCAGGATACTCCGGCTTTTATGGCTTTGAATTTAATAGCATTTTTGATATCTTCATACTAATGAAGAACTGGAAACCTATTATCCCATATATAGTACCCTATTTTACATTTATTTTAATAGGTTCTTTTGCCCGCTACTTTCCCGGTTACGGCTATTTTATCTATATTCTTAAAACTATAATCACCGCAGCCCTTGTCCTCTACTGGTTCAAATCATATTCCGAAATTGAATTCGGGTTTTCTCTTTTTGCTCTCGCCGCCGGCATACTGGGATTCATACTGTGGGTTGCCCTCGCCGAATATGCGCCGTTCATGACATTTCACCTGCCGTCGTCGGAATATACGCCTCTCGGGAGCAGCAAAGTCGTTTCTCTGGCGCTTATATCTTTCAGGATAGGAGGCTCTTTTCTTCTTGTCCCTGTCTTTGAAGAACTTTTCATGCGTTCATTCATCATAAGGTGGCTGATAAACTCAGACGATTTCAAATCGGTTCCCGTGGGAGAATTCACGTGGTTTTCATTCGCCGGCAGCATAATCCTCTTTGTCCTGGGTCACCGTCCATGGGAATGGCCGGGCGCAATTGCCACGGGAATCATCTTCACGCTGATACTTTACAGGCGCAGAAAAATCTTTGACTGCATAATCGCCCACGCAACCACAAATCTCTGCCTGGGGATATATATTTTATACACGGGAAAATTCGGGTACTGGTGAGCTGCGGCTAAGACTCCTGTTCGACAGGCACGCTTTCCCCCGCGGGGGGCCCGTCAAGCAGCTCAATTACATGTCTCTGGACTTCGCTGACTTTATCCGGTGTTATGCCGGGATCCGTTATTATAAAATTTTCGCCGGTCTTCGAGTTCTCATACACAATAAGCTTCCTGCCGGTTTCTCTCTCGACAATATTATCGATGACGATAAAAATCTTTTTCCTTTCAAGCATCAGGCCCAGTATATAACTCACATTTATTTTTGCCGGGTCATTGGAATGCACTATTTTTCTGAGCATGTCTTCCGCTGAATTCTTTTTTATGACTTCGGGTTTCTCTTCGGGAGGTTTTATTTTCACAACCCCCTGCCAGTAAATCTTTTTCTGCTCCTGGGCCTGTCCGCCGGATCTGTCCTCAGCCCAGCACTTATCGCACAAGTCCAGCCTCCTGCCTGCGTCTTCATCTCCGGAAAAAGCAAACGCCGTGTGGCAGATATCGCCGGTTACGAATACATATGAACATTTGTCGCACTGTTTATGCCGTTTTTCAATCTCCCAGTTCATTTCCTGTCCTGCTCTTTTTTCTCTTCATTCTTTTCGGGTTTTTTCATCTCATCGGCATAGTTCAGCCTGAGGTTCGTAAGAAGCGATTCAAGCGCCTTCTGCTCATTCTGCGTAAGGTTTCCCTTTGTTTTCTCCTCCAGAAGCTCAAGAAGGTCTATAGAAGCCTTCGCCGCTTCCATATTCTTTTCGATCTTTCCGTTAAAAGGGTTTGCCACTTTTCCCATAGCCTGCATGGCAGAGTTGCCGAATATGGATACAAACCCGATAAACTGTATTTCTTTTTTCTGTTCCTGATTGGAATCCATTGGATTTTCTCCTGTTAAAACTCGATTGCCAGGGGGCTGGTAACAACCGTAACAGGCCCCTTGCTAAAATACTTGTTTATGCACTTTTCTATATCCTCTCTTGTTACTTTCCTTATATTCCCCGGATATTGCTTGCTGAAATCCAATCCCCTGTTATAGCGGAGGTTCAGCACCGTATCCGCCGCCTGTTCCTCATTCGTCTGCAATCCCATCTGGTGCATTGTAATACATATGTTTTTCGCTATTGCCAGTTCTTCATCGGTGAATTCTTTGTTCCTGAGCCGGTCAAACTGCCCGTTTATCTTATCGAGAACCTGCTGGATCTTGTCTGGCGACGTTTCGGCAAAGACCATAAATGCCCCCGTTTTCAGCTTGGGCATAAACTGGGCGTGCACCATATAAACCAGTTTGTCATTCCCCCTTAATGCTTCATGCAGCCATCCTCCGGGATAATCAATGCCTGATACCAGGCTGTCAATTACGTCAAAACAGTAATAATCCTCCGAATTAAAACCGCAGGAAGGATATACTTCTATAATTATCGCATTGTTTTTTGTGGTTTTCTTCTGGACTATTTTGTAATCTTCCGGAGGGGCGAATCCCGGGATTTCTTTTTCCCTGAATTTATCTGTCCGCCACTCGCCCAGTTCTCCATTAAGTATATTTATCGTCTTTTTAAAATCAATGTCACCGAATACAGCCATTATGCAATTGTCCGGCTTGACATATTCGGCGTAAACACGCTGAAGGTCCGAACGCGCAATGCTTTCAACAGAAGTTTTGCTGCCTATAAGCTCCATGCCATAGGGATGTTCCCCGAAATAGGTTTTTCTCGCCAGTATCGCTGCTTCCGTTAGAGGGTTGTCATTAAGGCGCTCAATGGAAGAAAGTATAAGCCTTCTCTGTTTTTCAATTTCAATGCCGTTGAAATTCGCTTTCGAAACAATTTCTTTTAATATGCTGATACCCTCTTTAATCTCGTCTTTTAGAACGGATATCCCGATAATAATGTTATTATTGCCCGCCGCAACCGAAACATTGCCCCCTATCCTGTCTATCCTTTCGGCCATCCGGGCCGCGCTGATTTCCTCGGTCCCTTTATCCATAACCGACGCCATAAAATTAAAGATTCCGGAATTATCCTTGTTTTCCTCCACCAGCCCGCCTTTAAAACAGGCCACTATGGCAACCGTCGGGGTCGAAGGGTTATTCTTCATAATAAGCTTCACTCCGTTGTCAAGGCTGAACTCTTTAATATCGGACGATTCTTCTTTCTCTTTTTCCTCGACGGGGGCCGCTGCTTCTTTTTTCGCCACCGAAATCTCAATCAGGTTGTCCTGGTTGAAATACTTCCGCGCCACCCTCTTAAGGTCTTCCGACCTGACATCAAGAATCCCCTTAAGATAGCGGCGGGTAAAGAAAGGATCGCCCGAAATAAGGTACGAAGACCCGATATCGGAAGCCTGCGCTTCGATTTCCCTCAGCCGGAAAATATAATTCGTTATAATTATATTTTTCGCTTTTTCGAGAACAGATTTCTTAACGCCTTTTTCTTTGACATGCCTTATTTCTTTAAGCACGGCGTGGCGGGAGGGCGGCATCTTGCCCGCCTCCAAAACCGAATAAATATAAAAATACCCGGGCGCATAAGAAGGGGTAAAAGAGGCAGAACTTATCACATCGACCAATTCCCTGTTATGTTTTATCTCTTTCTGGAAAACAGAGCTCTCGCCCGCAGACAGTATCTCAGCCAGCAGGTCCAGGGCATAAAGGTCTTCATCATAAATATCAACCGTCTTAAAACTCATAATATAGTGGGCTTTCGCTATATCAAGATATTTCTCTGACCGCTTGCCTGTCAGCTGGGGAGATGACTCGGGAAGAGTCCTGTTCATCTCGGGGCCCCTCTCATATTTCAACAGCGAAACTTCCATCTTGGGAAGGATTTTAGCCGCTTTCACATTTCCGCAAATGACAAGCACGACATTGTTAGGCACATACCTGCTGGTGTAGTAATCGAGGATATCCTCTCTTTTTATTTTCTTAAACCGCTCAAGATAACCTATAACTGGAAACGCGGCAGGATGGTCTCCGTAAGTAAGCTCATCCAGCGTCTTGAACAATATGGATTCGGGCTTATCGAGCCCTCGCTCGATTTCTTTTATTATCACCCCTTTCTCCCTGTCCGCTTCTTCGGGGGAGAGAGCCGCTTCGAAGACATTTGCGGTAATCAGGTTAAACGCTTTTTCAAAATTTTCCGGGCTGGTGTTTATATAATAACAGGTGCTGTCTTTGGATGTATACGCGTTGGAAGCACCCCCCAGCTCCCTTAAAATTTCCTGCACCTGGATTTCGCTTATTTTGGACGTAGAGCCGCTGGAAACAAGATGCTCAACATAATGAGAGATACCCATCCCGCCGTACTTCCCTTCAAACACGCTTCCTGTCTTGACGTAATACCTTATAGAAACGACAGGGGCGGAATTATTTTCCAGGACAAGAATCTGAAGGCCGTTATCAAGCTCCCTGGTTACCAGCTTGTTTTTGCTGTAAAGAGAATCTATCACATCGCCGGGCGAGAGCTTTCCCCACCATCTGGAATAGTTTATGCAGGCCCATATTACAACCACAGGTATTATCAGGACGATCCACAACCACTTGTTTCTTTTCGACGCCATATCTAAAACACCCCTTTATGATCAGAATTTAAATTCGCCCGCTTCCAAAAACTCTTCCATTTTATCATTCCCGGACATTTCAAGCAAACCCCATTCGGACATGTTGAACACTATTTCGCCGAAATCCTTAAACGACTTCAAGCCCCAGTGTTCAAGAACCTTTTTTGCCATCGGTCCGAATTCCCTCTCGGCATAATCAGCCAGCGCTTTGACGAACTCCGATGCGGGCACATCCCCTGCAGAACCTATTTTTTTCCGGGCAAAAGCAAGCGTCATAATCACAAAATTATAAGCTTCTATGCTGTAAGGATGCTTATCCCCGATATTCTGAGCTAAAATTTCTAGAAAAGCGCTTCTGGATTTCATGTCGTTGAAATTTAAAGAGAGGACCTGATTTTGCCCGCTATATTCTCCATTTCACCCTTATCATAAGCTTCATGCGGCCAGCCGAAATTAAGATTGTCCCCTTCCGATCTGGGAATAAGATGGAAATGAACATGGTTAACAACCTGTCCGGCCGCGGCCCTGTTGCACTGATGGACATTTATTCCATCACAACACAGCGACTTAAACATGGCGTCAGTTACTTTTCTGACAGTCAGTATAACATCCTTTAAATCTTCTTCGGATATATCCGAAAGTATCTCGCCGTGCTTTCTGGGTATGACAAGCACATGCCCTTTGCGCGCAGGCATTATATCCATAAAGGCAAGGGACTTGCCTGAATCATATATATTAACCGAAGGTATTTTATTCTCAGCTATTTTACAGAATATGCATTCCTGCATTTATTTTCCCCGGTTCAGCCCCTGGCCCGCTCTTTCCTGGCCAGGCTCCAGTGCCCGGCAAAAAAAGCCGACGCTATTATCAGATACAGGACTGCCCTTACGAACTTCGTTTTCTCCGTGTTCTTTTTTACTTCCAGGAGGCTGTTATAGTCGTCTTCTCTCATTCTTGTTATCTGCTCTTCCGTATAACTTTTAAGCTTCTTCTCGTTCCATTTTTCGGTATAGCTTCTGTTGTTCAGGTATTGTTTCTGTTCATATTCGGAAACAGCCATCGCCGGGTTAACCAATTTGACGGCTCCGAAAAGGACTTCATGCAGGTTCACGATTATAAACAATACCGATATCAGGCACACAAGCAAAGCATAAATTTCCAAAACTGTTCTTTTCATAGCCATCCTTCCCTTAAAATTCAATGCATGCTGTACATTCTGTCGTATCTGTCTTTATCGCCCTTTGAGAAATTCTTCTTCGCCGACATCTGTATATCGCTGATCCGCCCTTTGCCCTTTTCTATCAGCAGTTTCATGCCGGCCATTATCTCGGCCGCCCGCTCGCCGTGGAGTTTTTTCGACTGGTTGATATCCGCATCGCTCACGCCGCTGAATTTTGATATCAGCTCTTCGTTTTCCGAAAGTATTTTCTCATGCTGGAGCAGCGTATAAGCCACCTCGGCAGACCCCTTAAGGATATCAATAAAATCAGCGAATTCGGCGTCAGCCGCATCTTTATCATTGCCGTTCAGGGCCAGCCGGGCATATTTCACCGCATTACCCAGGTGTTCTATAAGCTCGCCGACTTTTTTCATCCGGGAATTCAGGGGTTTGTTCAAAAATACGGACCTGAACATCTCTCTGACGTGATAAAAATATTTATCCCTCAAGGCAAGATAAACTGCACGGTTTAATGTATTGCTTTCTTTAGCCATTGTTATTCAATTTTACTCCTAAAGGCAAAAACAATAAACAAAAAAACCCCGTTCTTTAAAAGACGGGGTTTTGATGGCGAAAATGTATTTTACGTTACTTTGTTTTCGGTTTTGGCTTCGATTTTGAAGCTTTTTTATCTTTATCCTTGTCTTTCTTGCCCGTTCCCGCAACCGGCTGAAAACCTATAAGCTCGACAATAGCAAGAGGAGCCGCATCACCCCGTCTGTAAGTCGTTTTAATTGCTTTCGAGTAACCGCCTTTCCTGTTCTCAAAATGTTTTGCTATCTCGGAAAAAAGCTTTTTGACGGCTTTTCTGTCCTTGAGCACTGAAACAGCCGTTCTTCTGGCGTGAAGTGTTTGTTTTTTAGCAACGGTAATTATCCTGTCGGCCTGTTTCACAAGCTGTTTCGCCTTCACTTCCGTCGTTTTTATTCTCCCGTGATTTATGAGCTGGCACAAAAGATTGGAGAATACCGATTTCCTGTGCCCGGCTTTCATGTTCAGCTTATTCGATTTCTTTTTACCATGCTGCATAATTTCTGCTCCTATACATTTATTTCTGTTCTTCGGGCTCTTTTTCAGTCTTCATACCGAGAGAAAGATTGAGCTCTTTAAGGACAGCCTTTATTTCATTAAGTGATTTCTTGCCGAAATTCCTCTGCTTGAGAAGGTCCGTTTCGGTCATTGAAACCAATTCCCCTATGGTGTTTATGCTGGCATTCCTGAGGCAATTGGTGGATCTTACGGATAATTCTATCTCACTGATAGGCATGTTCAGTTTTTTCTTGTTTCCTTCTTCCTCTTTCTTTTCAGTCTTGTTTTCTTCTTCAAACTCCACGTAATTGTCATCATAGTTCACGAAAACGTCAAGATGCGCCCTGAGGATGGCGGATGACTGTTTCAGGGCCTCTTCGGGCAACAGCCGCCCGTCTGTCCAGATTTCAACCACCAGTTTATCGTAGTCGGTCATCTGTCCAACCCTTGTATTCTCCACGGCATATTTAACTTTCTTAACAGGAGAAAATATCGAATCCATAGGGATGTATCCTATTGGCTGGCCTTTCTTCTTATTGTTTTCCGCAAGCCTGTATCCCCTGCCGATTTCAACATCCATTTCAACAACCAGTTTGCCGCCTTTCTCGATCGTGGCAATATGCATGTCCGGGTTGAGCACGGTCACTGTGCCGTCGGTCTTGATATCACCGGCTTTAACTTCGCCTTCCTTGGATATGTTAAGAGTCATTCTCTTGGGTTCCCGCGAATCGGAGACAAGCAGAATCTTCTTGATGTTCAGCAGAATCTGCGCCACATCCTCTATAACACCCTTCATTGTTGAAAATTCATGCTGGACACCCTCAATTTTTACAGCAGTAACGGCAATCCCTTCCAGCGACGAAAGAAGGACCCTTCTCAGGGAATTGCCTATGGTATATCCATACCCTCTTTCAAAAGGTTCTGCGATAAACTTTGCATAAGCGTTAGTCGCAGACTGTTCTTCTTTTTTAAGCCTGTTCGGCATCTCAAATCTTCCCAGCTTAACTGACATTTTAGCCTCCGTAAAAATTTATTTAATTTTACTTGGAATAAAGCTCAACGATTAACTGTTCATTTATAGCAACAGGGATCTCTTCCCTCTTCGGCATATGTTTAACCTTGAATTCAAAAGAGCCAAGGTTTCTCTCCAAATAAGGCATATCGGGAAGCTTGTCCTTGTTCTCTTCCACAAACGCGATAAAAGTAGGTTTGCTGCGGCTTTTTTCTTTCATCTTAACAGTCTGCCCGGTTTTCACCTGGAAAGAAGGGACATCGGTTTTCCTGCCGTCCACAATAACATGCCCGTGGCGGACCATCTGCCTGGCAGCAGCTATGCTGGGCGCAAATCCGGCCCTGTAAACAAGGTTGTCCAATCTTGTTTCAAGAAGCAGCAGGAGGTTATATCCTGTTTTCCCGCTCATCCTGGCCGCTTTCTGGAAATATTTCCTGAATTGTTTCTCCAGAAGCCCGAATATGAAACGTAATTTCTGTTTTTCAAGCATCATAACCCCGTACTCGGACAGTTTTCTCTGCCTTTTCATAGATCCGTGCTGTCCCGGAGGCAAGTTTCTTTTGTGAACGGGGCATTTTGCGGAACCGCATAATGCTTCTCCCACTCTCCTGCATATTTTGTGTTTTGAACCGAGGTACCTTCCCATTAAAATATCTCCTTGCTTATTTTTGCTTCTAATATATCCCGTTAAACTCTTCTTCTTTTAGGCGGTCTGCACCCGTTATGGGGTATAGGGGTCAAATCTCTTATCAGCGTGATTTCGAACCCGATTGCCTGAAGAGCCCTGATGGCAGACTCCCTGCCTGCCCCCGGACCCTTAACTCTTACTTCTAATTCCCTCATACCGAAATCGCGCGCTCTCTGCCCCGCCTGCTCGGCGACAACCTGGGCTGCAAAAGCAGTGCTTTTCCTTGACCCCGCAAAGCCGACTTTTCCCGCGCTCGCCCAGGAAAGCACCTTCCCGCTCATATCGGTGATGGATACTATTGTATTATTAAATGTTGCCTGAATATGCGCAATTCCGGCAGGCACACTTCTGGTTGCTTTTTTGGGTGCCGCTTTTTTTGAACTTCCTTTGCCTGACATCTTCGCCATAATTGTTTCTCCTTAGGGTTTCAAATTATTTAAGGGCTGCGGTTTTCTTCTTGCCTGCAATTGTTTTTCTCGGGCCTTTTCTGGTCCTGGCATTTGTTCGTGTTCTCTGCCCTCTCACAGGAAGCCCTTTCCTGTGGCGCAAGCCCCTATATGCCCCTACGGCCATAAGTCTTTTTATGTTTCCCGCGACTTCTCTGCGCAAATCACCTTCAACTCTGACGCTTGCCTGGATAATACCCGCTATCCGGCTTATTTCCTCGTCAGAAAGGTCTTTTGCTCTTTTGCTTTCATCTATTCTGGCATCCCTCAGTATCTTTGATGCCGTGGCTTTACCTATACCGTAGATATAAGTAAGGGCGATTACCGTCCTTTTTTCTTTAGGAATATCAACTCCTGCAATTCTTGGCACATCTTCCTCCTTTTAAAAATTTTTAAGCTCTGTCTCAGCACTTAAAAACCAATTATATGAGACAGGACACATACTATCCCTGTCTTTGCCTGTGTTTCGGGTTTGTGCATATTACATGAACAACGCCTTTGCGGCGCACAATTTTACATTTTTCACAACGTCTTTTAACTGCCGATCTAACTTTCATATTCGCAATCCTCTGTCTTTTTACCTGTAAATTAAAATGTTATTTTCCAGACAGCCCGGTCGTCTTACTTCTGCCGGAAGGTAATCCTTCCCTTAGTAAGGTCGTATGGAGACATCTCAACCTGAACCCTGTCTCCGGGAAGTATC
Organism: Candidatus Auribacterota bacterium; assembly: GCA_016933315.1. GTDB lineage: Bacteria > Auribacterota > UBA6266 > UBA6266 > UBA6266 > UBA6266. Next base: position 20,788 of record JAFGBE010000096.1, on the reverse strand, counting down.
CTTATGAAATTCATCCTCATTTTCCCGGAAATATGGGCAAGTATCGTATGCCCGTTTGCAAGTTTCACCCGGAACATCGTATTGGGCAAAACTTCCGACACAACACCGTCAACTTTAATTGATTCTTCTTTTGTCACAACAGCACCTTCTCACCTTGTAAGAATTTCGGGTTTCCCTTCCGTAATAACGATTGTATCCTCAAAATGGGCGGATGGCTTTCTGTCAATCGTCACTACCGTCCAGTTATCTCCAAGCACCTCAACTTCGAAAGAACCCATGTTGACCATCGGCTCAATAGCAAATACCATCCCTTTTTCGAGCCCGGGGCCTGTATGCGGTATCCCAAAATTCGGGATTTGCGGGTCCTCGTGCATTTTCTGCCCTATACCGTGACCTACAAAATCCCTCACCACCGTATAGCCGTATTTCTTAACATACTGTTCAACGGAGCTGGAAATATCAAAAAGCTTGTTCTGCACAACCGCTCTGCTTATCGCAACATCCAGAGATTCTTTTGTAACCCTGATAAGATTTTCTAACTCCCCTCTTATGCGCCCAACCGGGTAAGTGCGGGCGGCGTCGGAGTAAAAACCTTCATGGATAGCCCCGACATCAATACTGACAATATCTCCTTCACGAAGGATTTTATCCGAAGAGGGTATCCCGTGCACGACCTCCTCATTTATGGAAACGCACAATGTCGCCGGAAATCCCTTATAGCCTTTAAAAGCCGGCTTAACGCCGCGATTCAAAAGGAACTCTTCCGCTATCGTATCAAGTTCGCCTGTTGTTACTCCCGGTTTTATCTTATGTTTAAAAATTTCAAAGAGCTCAGCTAATATTTTCCCCCCGTGTTTTATCTTTTCAACTTGTTCAGGGGTTTTTATAACTATCATTAAAAACTCGTGTTATTTTTTTCCTAATTTCTGCAGAATCAGCCCGTATGTGTTATCCCGCGACAAGTCTGCATTAACTTCCGCCAGAATCTTCCTGGTTTTATAATAATTTATAAGCCCTTCTGTCTCTTTCCTGTAAACTTCAAGCCTGCGCAGGACTGTCTCTTCCGTATCGTCGGGTCTCTGGTACAGGTCTCCTCCGCATTTATCGCAGACACCTTCTCTTTTGGGCGGCATATTAAACACATGATACACAGCCCCGCAGCTTTTGCAGATTCTCCTGCCCGTAAGCCTTTTGATGACCACATCTTTCGAAACATTCAGGTAAAGGACTCTGTCAATGTTCATATTTCTGGAAGCAAGCTCTTCTTCCAGCATCCCGGCCTGTGATTCATTTCTGGGAAAACCGTCAAGAAGGAAACCATTCCCGTGTTTAATCCCGGCTATAGCTCCGACCAGAAGCTTCATTACAACCGCATCAGGCACCAGGCTTCCCTTATCCATATAACTTTTGGCTTCAAGTCCCACGGGAGAAGCTTTCTTTAATTCTGCTCTCAGCAAATCGCCCGTGGAAATATGCTTAAGCCCGAAATCCCTGACAAGCATTTCCGAGTGAGTCCCTTTTCCCGCGCCGGGCGCTCCTAATAGAACTATATTCACTGTTAAATTCTGCCTTTCAATCTGCCTTTTTTAACAAAACCCTCGTAATGCCTCATAATCAGGTGCGATTCCACTTGCCTCATTGTATCCAGCATCACGCCCACGATAATCAAAAGGCCTGTCCCGCCGAAAAACTGCGATATCCTGAAATCCACATTGAATATCTTGCCTATTATCTGGGGCATTATGGCAATCAGGGTTATCGCCAAAGCTCCCACAAAAGTAACTTTGACCATTACATTTTCCAGATACTCGGAAGTCGGTTTCCCTGGTCTTATGCCGGGGACAAAGCCCCCGTATTTCTTAAGGTCATCCGATATCTGGATAGGATTAAACTGCATCGCCGTCCAGAAAAAGCTAAACGCAATGATAAGCAGCGCGTATAAAAACGTATAGAAACTGCCGCCGTATGAAAGCCAGTTGCTTACCCACGTAAAAAATTTAATGTTTGTCATCTGCCCTAAAGTCTGGGGAAACATCAAAATACTCGAAGCGAATATTATCGGGATAACGCCTGCCTGGCCTACCCTTAAAGGGAGAAAGCTTGCCTGTCCTCCGTACACTTTCCTTCCTACAATCCTTTTCGCATACTGCACCGGTATTTTTCTCTGTCCCTGGGAAACGGCGACAACTCCGGCGACAACCCCGACCATCAGGACTATAAGGACAACCATCGAAATAACGGATAACTGCCCGCTGATAAGCTGGTCTTTAGCCAGGAAAAGCGCTGAAGGCAGCCTTGAAAGGATACCTATGGTAATTATAAGAGATATACCGTTTCCTATGCCGCGCTCCGTTATCTGTTCTCCTATCCACATGAGAAAAGCTGTTCCTGCGGTCAGCGTTAGCATTGTTATAAGCCGGAAAGCGAGCCCCGCATCCGGCACGATACCGGGCATCTGCTGGTTATTCAACGCTATAAGCATGCCGCTTATCATAAATCCCTGGAACATCCCGAGCACAACCGTCCCGTACCTTGTATACTGGGTAAGCTTCTTCCTGCCTAGCTCGCCCTCTTTCGCAAGTTTCTCAAGATAGGGCACCGCTGCAATAAGGAGCTGCAGGATAATCGAGGCGCTGATATAAGGCATTATTCCCAGAGCAAAGACGGTACACTTTGAAAGAGAACCTCCGCTGAACAGATCCATAAGCCCGAAAATCGTACCCTGCTGTTTCGCAAACCAATCAGCAAGCAGTTTCCCGTTTATCCCGGGGACAGGCACATAAGTACCTATCCTGCACACCGCAAGGAGACCAAGCGTAAACAATATCCTTTTTCTCAGCTCAGGTATCTTAAAAATATTTTTAAACGCATCTAACATCGGCTACCTCTGACATATATATTCTGATTATTTTTTAATTATTTCGATTTTGCCTTTTGACTCTTCTATCTTTTTCCGGGCTGAACCGCTGAAAGCGTGAGCTTTTATGTTAAGCGATTTTTTTATTTCGCCGTCGCCGAGGATCTTAACTCTTGAGCTGGCTTTCTTAACCAGGCCCTTTTCCAGCATATCCGCCGGAGAAACAGAATCCCCTTCCTTAAATATATCCAGCCTCCTGAGGTTAACCACTTCGAAAAACACTTTGAAATCTTTATTATTAAATCCTCTTTTGGGAAGTCTTCTTGTAAGCGGCATCTGTCCGCCTTCAAAGCCCGGACGCACATTCCCGCTTGTCCTTGCCCTCTGTCCTTTATGGCCCCTGCCCGCCGTCCCGCCCGTTCCGGAACCGCTGCCTCTTCCCCTTCTTGCCGGTTTTTTCCTGGCGCCGGGATTATTTTTAAGATTTTGAAGCCCCATCGCTAAACTCCTCTTTGTCTTTTCACTTCATTCATATCCCTCAAGGCAGAAAGCGCTTTAAGGGTCGCTTTTACAACGTTGATCGCATTGCTTGAACCTAATGATTTAGTTAATACATCCTTGATACCCGCCGATTCGACAACGGCTCTCACGGCATTACCCGCAATAACTCCGGTTCCGGGAGCTGCGGGTTTCAACAGCACTTTACCGCCTTTGAATACGCCTATAACCTCGTGGGGTATGGTATTCTTATAAAAAGAAACGGGGTTCATGCTTTTCTTGGCTTTTTCAATCCCTTTTCTTATGGCTTCCGCAACTTCATTGGCTTTCCCCAATCCGCAGCCCACCTGGCCCTTCCCGTCACCCACTACAACCAGCGCGCTGAAACCGAACCGGCGCCCGCCTTTTACAACTTTTGCCGTCCTGTTTATATAAACGACCTTTTCGTGAAAGGAGCTTTCATTCTGCTCCCCCATTTTTTTTCCAGCAAATGCTCTATTATTTCCAGCCATCTGTTTCCTCCGATTAGAACTTCAGTCCGCCTTCGCGGGCACCCTCAGTAAAAGCCTTTACGCGGCCATGATATTTGTATCCTGCTCTGTCGAAAACAACCTTTTCGATTTTCTTCTCTTTCGCCGCGCCGGCCAGCAATTTCCCCAGTTTTTTTGCAGCCTCTATGCTGCCGCCCTTGCCTCCGAAACTTTTGGACGCCGTGGTCACACCAACAAGCGACACGCCTGCCATATCATCTATAAGCTGGGCAGACATATTCTTAGAGCTCCTGAACACGCAAAGCCTCGGGCAGTCCGGGACACCGATTACTTTCTTTCTTATCCTTTTATGTCTTCTTTCTTTTTGAGCCGTTTTTTCTTTCATTCTTTATTCCCTTTTTATACTGATAAATATTATTTCACCGTTTTGCCGGCTTTCCTTCTCACGTGTTCATCCTGGTACTTGATGCCCTTACCCTGATAAGGCTCCGCAGGTGAAAAATCTCTTATAGTCGCCGCAACCTGGCCGACCATATGTTTATCCGGACCGGAAACGGTGATAAGATTTTTCTCTACCTTTACTTCCACCCCGTCCGGAGTCTTATAATTGATCGGATGAGAAAAACCCAGCTGGAGGTTTAAACTCCTGCCCTGCAGGGCTGCCCTGTAGCCGACCCCGCTTATTTCAAGAACCTTTTTATAACCCTGCACCATACCCTTAATCATATTCGCTATGACAGCCCGGGTAAGTCCATGCAGAGCCTTGCCTTGCCTTGAATCCGATTTCCTGGTAACCAGCACTTTTTTGTCTTCGATTTTTACTTCAACCCCTTCGGGCATATTATGCGTCAAGGAAGATTTAGCCCCCTTAACTATTATCTGCATCCCTTTGACTTCAACGTTTACGCCGCCTGGAATCTCTATCGGCTTTTTGCCTACCCTCGACATCTGTTTCTCCTTCTTTATTAACCAGTATTAAGCCTTTACCAAATATAACAGAGGACTTCTCCCCCGATGTTCGCTTTCCTCGCTTCTTCGTCCGTCATAACTCCTTTCGAAGTCGAGAGCACCGCAATCCCGATACCCTGGTAAACTTTCGGGATTTTCGCTATACTGCTGTACTTTCTCAGGCCCGGCTTGCTTATCCGCTTAAGCCCCACAATAACCGGTTTGTTATCGGATGTATATTTAAGGAAAACACGGATGACTCCCTGTTTTTTATCGTCAAGGACCTTAAATGTTTTTACAAACCCCTGTTCTTTCATTATCCTTGCTACTTCTGCTTTAAGTTTCGAAGCAGGCATATCTACACTTTCTTTCCGTGCTTTACTCGCATTTCTGATGCGGGTCAGCATATCGGCAATAGGATCGCTAAAAGACATACATTCTCTCCTTATTCTTGCTCAAAAAATATTAACGCGTTACCAGCTGGATTTTGTAACACCGGGTATAATACCCTGCCCAGCAAGTTCTCTGAAACAGATTCTGCATATCCCAAATTTGCGCATGTAACCGCGCGGCCTACCGCAGCGGCTGCAGCGAAAATGTTGCCTGACCTTGAATTTCGGTTTTCTTTTTGCACTTTCGATTTTACACTTCTTTGCCACAGAGATTCTCCTTCGGTTACTTGCCTTTGCTGAAGGGCATGCCAAACGCTAAAAGCAATTCTTTAGCCTCTTCATCTTTTTTTGCTGTAGTTACGAAAGTTATATCCATTCCCTGCACCCTTGTAACCTTATCGGGGTTGACTTCGGGAAATATCAACTGCTCTTTGAGCCCAAACGTATAATTGCCCTTGCCGTCAAATGATTCCAGAGGCACCCCCCTGAAGTCCCTTACTCTCGGCAAAGCCACATTTATAAGCCTGTCCATGAATTCATACATCATGTTTCCCCTTAGTGTAACTTTGCATCCTATGGGTATGTCTTTCCTGAGCTTAAAGCCGGCTATGCTCTTCTTGGATTTTGTAAGCTGCGGCTTCTGCCCGGCAATAACCGCCAGCTCGGCGGCGGCATCCTGGACGACTTTCTTATCCTTTGTCCCTTCCCCGATCCCCATGTTTATGACAATCTTCTCGATTTTCGGGACCTGAAGGACATTTTTATATCCGAACTTGCTTTTTAAATAAGGTGTTATTTCTTTCTTATACTTTTCTTTTAACCTTGCCATACTTATCTCCGTTATGCTTTATCGAAAACCTCTCCGCATTTTTTGCAGACCCGTGTTTTTGTGCCGTCTTTTCTCAGTTCATTTCTGGTTTTTACGCCCTTCTTGCAGGATGGGCAATACAGCAGCACATTGGAACCGCTTATCGATCCTTCTTTCTGCACTATGCCGCCCTGCTGGTTATCTCTCGACGGCTTAGTGTGCTTCTTCCTGAAATTCAACCCTTCGACGATTACCCGCCCGCTTTCGCTTATAATCCTCAACACTTTCCCGGTTTTGCCGCTGTTTGCACCGGACATAATCTGCACAACATCATTTTTTTTAACATGTAATCCAGCCATTTGATTGCTCCCGATATCCCTTTCTATAGCACCTCAGGTGCTAATGAAACGATTTTCATATAATTTCTCTCTCTTAATTCCCTTGCGATGGGGCCGAAAATCCTCGTCCCTCTCGGATTTTTCTGGTCATCAATAATCACCGCAGCGTTCGAATCAAACCTGAGGACCGAACCGTCATTGCGCTTAACGCCCTTCCTCGTCCTTACGATAACAGCTTTTATGATTTCTCCCTTTTTAACAGCCGCGCCGGGAATAGCTTCCTTGACGGAAGCTACTATAACATCCCCTATGTTCGCATATCTGCGCTTGGATCCGCCCAGAACCTTAATGCAACCGATCCTTTTCGCTCCGGTGTTATCCGCAACATCTAATATCGAATTCATCTGAATCATAGTTTTACTCCGCAAATTTATTGTCGAACCAATCATTAATACTTATATATGCACCGGGCCGGACTACTGCCCTTCAATAACTGCTTTCTTCAAAACTTCGGAAACACGCCATCTTTTCAATTTGCTGACAGGCGCAGTTTCAACTATTCTTACGGTATCACCGACTTTCGCCGACTGTTTTTCATCATGGGCATAATATTTCTTGTGCTTCCTGATAACCTTCTCATACTCAGGATGGCGAAGTGTCCTCATGACTTTTACAACGACGGTCTTTGCCATTTTATCGCTGATTACCTCGCCAATTCGCGTTTTCCGACGTGGCCTTTCTACGCTTTTTTTCATTAATTAATTCCCCTTACTCTTTCCGGTAATCTCTTTTTTTATGGTAAGCATACGTGCTATGTCTTTTTTCAGATATTTTATCCTGTCCGGTTTCTCAATCTGGCCGAGTTTCGCCTGAACTCCCAGATTAAAAAGCTCCTGCTTTGATTCGGACAGTTTCTTTTCAATCTCTTCTTCGGTCAACTCTCTTATTTCCTTCGCTTTCATTATTTACCCCGTTAAAATTATTATATTTCTCTTCTTGAAACAAACCTTGTCTTTATGGGCAGCTTGCTGGCAGCCAGTCTCATCGCTTCCTGCGCCAACACTTCGGGAACGCCTTCTATTTCAAAAAGGATCTTGCCGGGACCAACGCGGCACACCCATCCTTCAACCGCGCCTTTTCCTTTGCCCATTCTTACTTCCGCGGGTTTCTTGGTTATCGGCTTATCGGGAAATATGCGGATCCACACTTTCCCTTTTCTTTTGATAAACCTTGTAAGAGCTACCCTCGAAGCTTCTATATGAATATTCGAAATCCATGCCCTTTCAAGCGCCTGAACCCCGTATTCTCCGAAATTTATTTCGTTTCCGCCTTTGGAGAGGCCTTTCATCTTGCCTTTCTGCATTTTCCTGTGTTTTACCCTTTTAGGCATTAACGGCATTTTTTGCCTCCTTGTTCTTTACGGAAATTTCCTTCTCTCCCTTGCATATCCAGACTTTAACGCCGATAGCGCCGTATGTCGTCTTAGCTTCCGCAAATCCGTAATCAATGTCGGACCTTAGAGTATGCAACGGCACTTTCCCTTCCTTATAACCTTCGGAACGCGCGATTTCATTCCCCCCCAGCCTTCCCGAGCAGAGTATCTTTATCCCTTCCGCATTGCTGTCCATAGCAAGGCTCACGGCTTTCTTCATGGCCCTTTTATGCGATATTCTCTTTTCAATCTGCCCGGCTATGTTTTCCGCTACGAGCTGCGAGTTGGTTTCAGGGTTTTTCACCTCTTTTATCTCTACCTTGACTTCTTTTTTAGTGATGGCGGTGAGCTGTTCCTTGAGCTTATCGATTTCCGCGCCTTTTCTCCCTATGACAAGTCCGGGGCGGGCTGCATGCAACATAACCGTAACAACATTTCCGCTTCTTTCTATGTCAATCCTGGGAATCCCGGCAAAAGACAATTTCCCTTTAATATAACTCCTTATTTCAAGATCCTCTTTGAGGTATTCTTTGAATTTTCTTTTATCGGCGTACCATTTGGAACGCCAGTCTTTTGTAACCATTACCCTGAAACCTACGGGGTTTACTTTTTGTCCCACATTTACCTCCCGGAATTACTTCTTTCGTTTCGACGATATTTTTTTTGCCTTCTTTTTTGCCGCATCTCCAGAAGAGGCTGGCTCTTCTCTAGAAGCAACCGTAATATATATATGGCTGGTGCGCTTGCGAATCCTGGTAGCCCGGCCGTGAGCCCTTGGGATAAACCTTCTCAATATCGGGCCCTCGGTCGCGTATGCCTCTTTTATATAGACTTGCCCGCCGGCCGTCTTATCTTCTTTTGACTTAAGATTGGCAATCGCCGATTTAAGCGTTTTTTCTACTTCCTTAGCGGCCTTCTTCGCTGAAAAAGAAAGGCTCGTGACAGCTTCTTCGGCTTCTTTCCCTCTTATAATATCAAGTAAAGGCTTTGCCTTCCTGACAGAAACTCTGACATATCTTGTTATCGCTTTAGCTTCCATTTATAAAAACTCCCTTTTATTCCCGGCTATTTCTTTGCTTTCTGCGCTTTCTGCCCGGCGTCCGCAGCAGGCGCCGCTTCCTTAGCCGCCGCAGGAGCTGCCGCCTGCGGAGCAGTGCCTCCCGCTGCCGGAGCCGCTCCGGCTGCCACAACAGGGGCCATTCCTTCCTTCAGTTCAGAGGCACCTTTCTCGCCGCCGTGCTTCTTAAACGTCCTTGTCGGAGCAAACTCGCCGAGTTTATGCCCGACCATATTTTCCGTAATAAAAACCGGAAGGAATTTCTTGCCGTTGTGGACGGAGAACGTGACGCCGACGAAATCAGGCGCTATTACCGATCTTCTCGACCATGTTTTTATCGGCTTCCTGTCACCGGTTTTCTTAGCCTTTACAACCTTATCCATCAATTTCTGTTCAATATAAGGTCCTTTTTTAAGCGATCTAGCCATTTATCCAATCTCCATTTTTACTTCTTTTTCCTGGGTTTTACGATATACCAGGAATCTTTTCTTTTAGAACGTGTTTTATATCCTTTTGTCGGCATTCCCCACGGGCTTACCGGATGAGGATTTCCCTGCGGTGCTTTCCCCTCTCCTCCGCCGTGCGGATGGTCGACAGGGTTCATGGCAACGCCTCTTACGGTAGGGCGAATTCCAAGCCATCTGGAACGCCCGGCCTTGCCTATCGTTAAATTCGAATGTTCAAGATTCGAGAGCTGTCCGATGGTGGCCCTGCAGCCGAGCGGTATAAGCCTTACTTCACCCGAAGGAAGTTTTATATGCGCAAAACCGCTTTCTTTCGCCATCAATTCAGCGCTGCCGCCGGCGCTTCTAACCAGTTTGCCGCCGCAATGCTCCTTAAGCTCGATATTATGAATGTTCATCCCAAGCGGGATTTCCTTCAGCGGCAGGCAATTGCCGATCTGGATTTCCGCATTGGGGCCCGACATAACTTCATCGTTGACTTTTAACCCGTTCGGGGCAACAATATATCTTTTCTCCCCGTCCTTATAGACAACCAATGCTATCCTTGTAGATCTGTTCGGGTCATACTCGATAGAAGCAACCCTGGCAGGAACCCCGTCCTTATCCCTTTTAAAGTCAATGAAACGGTACATCCTTTTGTGCCCGCCGCCGTGATGACGCACTGAGATAGAGCCCGCATTATTTCTGCCGCCGGTTTTCTTTATTGCCGAAAGAAGATTCCTTTCCGGTTTTTTCTTCGTTATATCCTCAGAAGAGGAAACCGTCATAAATCTTGTTCCGGGCGTAATCGGTCTGAATTTCTTTATAGCCATTTCTTTATCACCTCATCAATCTTTATACAAATTCGATTTTGTCGCCTTCCTTAAGAGTAACAATCGCTTTTACCCAATCGGATGTAAGACCTTGTTTGTACCTGACTCTCTTTTTCTTGCCGTGCACCTTCATCTTGTTTACATCGGTAACTTTAACCTTAAACATCTTCTCGACTGCCTGTTTTATTTCAAGTTTATTCGCAGTTTTTTCGACGCTAAAGTAATATTTTCCCTTTTCTCCCTGGGCAGAACCTTTTTCTGTTATTACAGGATTTTTTATAATCTTATACGGATCTCTCATCTCAACCCTCTTTTAAATCAATTAAACTTTCCTTCTATTTCCTCAACGGCATCCTTATCGATAATAAGCTTCTTATAATACAGCACATCATATGTATTAAGGCTGTTCGCATCAACCGCCGTCACTCTCGGCATATTCCTCACAGCCATTTTTAATTCATTGTTCAGTCCTTTCAAAACTATCAGGGCATTCTCGCCAGCCTTGATATTATCCAGGAAAACCTTTATCTCTTTGGTTTTAGGGGCGGATATGGTTATTTTTTCGACTATTATCACACTTCCCTTTTTAAATTTTTCCGCAATAGCCGACTTGAGCGCCTTCTGCTGCTCTTTTTTATTAACTCTCAAAAAATAATTTCTCGGCTTGGGCCCAAACGCGACTCCGCCGCCCACTCTTGTAGGAGAACCCGCATTTCCGGCTCTCGCCCTTCCCGTACCTTTCTGCCTGTACAGTTTGATACCCGAACGGTTGACTTCCGCGCGGGTCTTTGTGCACGCGTTGCCGCTTCTTCTGCCGGCAAGCTGCTTTACCACGGCATCATGGACAAGCTGGCCTGAACATTTGAAGCCCGCTATTTTCTCGGGAATACTGAAATCACCCACTTTTTTACCCTTAACGCTTAAAATATCTATCTTTCCCATTTAAAAAACCTCGTCTGTAAAATTAATTGCTTACTGCTTTTTCTTAACCTTTACCGATTTTTTAATCCTAACAAGGCCGTTATCCCACCCCGGAACAGCGCCTTTCACAAGCATGATATTCTGCTCGGGCTTGATATCAACAACTTCCAGGTTTAACATGGTAACCCTGGTATTTCCCATCTGCCCGGCAAGTTTTCTCCCTTTATAAACTCTTGAAGGCGTCGCGTGCGCGCCTATGGAACCCGGGCCCCTCTTGCTTTCATGTGTGCCGTGAGAACCCTTATGCCCGTGGAAATTATGCCTTTTCATCACTCCGGCAAACCCTTTCCCGACGGAAGTGCCTGTAACATCAACGTGGTCGCCCTTCTTGAAAATGTCCACCTTTATTTCCTGCCCTACTTGGAAATTCTTTTCCTCTCCATCCTGAAGCCTGCACTCGCCCAAAAATTTCTTGAGCGCCAGAGCGGCCTTTTTAAAATGCCCGTTCAACGGCTTGGTCATATGCTTTTCTTTGACGTTGCCGAATCCGATCTGGATAGCCGAATACTTGTCTTTATCAGGCGTTTTAACCTGCACAACCACACAAGGCCCCACCTCCAGAACCGTAACGGGCAGAACATCCCCCTTGGGTGAAAAGACCTGTGTCATTCCGATTTTCTTGCCAAACAATGAAATATCCATTGTAATATCTCCAACTTTTTACTTATTTATTCCGGCACTTTTTCAGCTCTTGATATTAATATCCACGCCCGCCGGGAGGTTCAGCTTTTTAAGCTCATCCACCGTCTTGGCGCTCGGGTTAACGATATCAAGAAGCCTCTGGTGCGTCCTTGTCTCAAACTGTTCCCGCGATTTCTTGTCGATGTGCGGAGAACGAAGCACTGTATACTTTTCAATCTTAGTGGGCAAAGGGATAGGTCCCGAAACGGAAGCCCCCGTCCTTTTCGCCACTTCAACTATTTCCTGAGCAGATTGATCAAGGACCTTATGGTCATACGCCTTTAACTTAATTCTGATTCTTTGTCCTTCCACGTTAAGTTTTCTCCCTTATTCGATAATCTCGGTTACTCTGCCGGCGCCTACTGTTCTTCCGCCTTCTCTTATAGCGAAGCGCAGTGTCTTCTCCATCGCTATCGGGCATATTAAATCTATCTGCATCTGTACGTTGTCTCCGGGCATGCACATCTCGGCTTTGTTCCCGTCTTTGCCTATCAGCTCGTTCACTATACCCGTAACATCTGTCGTACGGAAGTAGAACTGAGGCCTGTATCCCGCGAAGAACGGCGTGTGCCGACCTCCTTCATCTTTCGTAAGAACGTATACTTCAGCCTTGAACTTCTTGTGCGGTGTTATCGATCCCGGCTTGGCAAGCACCTGTCCTCTCTCAAGATGCTCCTTGTCTACTCCTCTTAACAGCAATCCTACGTTGTCGCCGGCCTGGCCCTGGTCAAGTTCCTTGCGGAACATCTCAACCCCGGTTACCACTGTCTTCATCGTGGGTTTTATCCCTACTACTTCTATCTCGTCGCCTACCTTTACTTTTCCTCTCTCTACCCTGCCCGTACCAACCGTGCCTCTGCCCGTTATGGAGAATACGTCTTCTACCGGCATAAGGAACGGTTTCTCGATTTCCCTCTGAGGCTCAGGTATATAGTCATCAAGCGCTTTTACAAGCTCAAGTATCGGTTTCGCATCGGGACTGTCGGCATTCGGCGAAGCTATCGCTTTTGTCGCGCTCCCCCTTATAACAGGTATCTTATCTCCAGGGAACTCGTACTGGTTTAAAAGCTCTCTTACTTCAAGCTCTACCAGGTCAAGCAGTTCAGGATCGTCTACCATGTCGCATTTGTTCATAAACACTACTATATAAGGTACGCCTACCTGCCGCGCCAGAAGTATGTGCTCTCTTGTCTGCGGCATAGGTCCGTCTACCGCGCTGACCACCAGTATCGCCCCGTCCATCTGGGCCGCCCCGGTTATCATATTCTTTACGTAATCAGCATGCCCCGGACAGTCAACGTGGGCATAATGTCTCTTCTCCGATGAATATTCAACGTGCGATGTCGCTATCGTAAGGATCTTCGTCGCATCTCTTCTGCCCTGCGACTCCGATGCCTTCGCTATCTCATCATAACTTACAAATTTGCTCAGGCCTTTCTGCTCAAGCACCTTCGTCAATGCCGCCGTCAACGTCGTCTTACCGTGGTCAACGTGCCCTATCGTACCTACGTTTACGTGCGGTTTCGTCCTCTCAAATTTCTCTTTTGCCATCTCAAATCCTCCTACTCAAGAATTTTCTCTGCTATATTTTTGGGAACCTTTTCAAAATGCGACGGTTCCATCGAATAACTTGCCCTTCCCCTGGTAATAGATCTTATTACCGTTGCATATCCGAACATTTCAGCCAGAGGCACATCGGCCAGTATAATCTTGGCGTTGCCTTTTGTTTCCATTTCCTTGACCTTGCCTCTCCTGGAATTCAAATCCCCTATAACATCTCCCATGAACTCCTCGGGAGTCGTAACTTCAACTTTCATCACAGGCTCCAGCAAAACCGGCTGGGCTCTCCTCATAGCTTCCTTAAACGCGATTGAGCCTGCCATTTTAAACGCCAGCTCCGAAGAGTCAACTTCGTGGAAAGACCCGTCAATAAGAGATACTTTCACATCCACAACCGGATATCCCCCGAGCACTCCCGTCAATGCAGCATCCTTTATTCCGGAATGAACTGCGGGAATATATTCCCTCGGTATTGTCCCGCCGACAATTTTATCCTCAAACTCAATTCCTTTCCCATGTTTAAAAGGCTCAATAATTATTACCGCATGGCCGTACTGGCCTCTTCCGCCCGACTGCTTTATAAATTTACCTTCTGCCTCCTGCGAAATCTGAATGGTCTCCCTGTATGCAACCTGAGGCTTCCCGACATTTGCGTCAACCTTGAATTCCCTGAGCATCCTGTCTTTAATAATGTCGAGATGAAGCTCTCCCATCCCTGAAATTATGGTTTGTCCGGTGTCAGGGTCCGACTTAACCTTAAAAGTCGGGTCTTCTTCCTGGAGCCGCTGTAAGGCTACCTGAAGCTTATCCCTGTCCGCTTTCGTTTTCGGTTCTATCGCCATGGAAATAACCGGTTCAGGGAACACCATGGATTCAAGTATTATCGGGCGCTCCTCATTCGAAAGCGTATCTCCCGTTCCTGTTTCCTTGAGCCCGACTCCGGCGGCAATGTCACCCGCGACCACCTCGTCTATGTCTTCTCTGTCATTAGCGTGCATATGAAGCAGCCTTCCCACTCTTTCTTTCCTGCCGTTCGAAACATTATAAATGTAAGATCCCTTCTTGAAGGAACCTGAATAAACCCTGAAGTATGTAAGTTTGCCTACATAAGGGTCGCTCACGACTTTAAACGCCAAAGCGGAAAACGGTTCGTTTTTATCGGATTTTCTTATCTCTTCCTGCCCTGTTTCGGGGTTTTCCCCCTTTACGGGCGGCACATCCAGAGGGGAAGGAAGATAATCGACTATCGCGTCAATAAGCCTCTGAACCCCTTTATTCTTAAAAGCGGCTCCGCAAAGAACAGGGACTACGAGATTGTCCAGGGTTGCTTTTCTCAGGACATCCTTTACTTCCCTATCTTCTATGGGCTTTCCTTCCACATATTTTTCAAAGATCATATCGTCTTCGTCAGCAAGCGCTTCAAAAAGCTTTTCCCTGTATTCTTCCGCCTGCTTTTTATACTCCTCGGGAATTTCCTCAATATCTACCGTCGTTCCCTTGTCAGCTTCCCTGTTTACTATCATCTTCATAATCACCAAATCGATTATGCCCCTGAATTGGTCTTCCGCTCCAACGGGGAGCTGGATTGGGACGGCATTGGCTCCAAGTCGTTCTCTCATACGCGCGACAGCGGTGAAAAAATCGGCTCCGGTCCGGTCCATCTTGTTGACAAAGGCTATCCTCGGTATATTATACCTGTTTGCCTGCCGCCATACTGTTTCCGACTGGGGCTCAACACCGCCCACAGCGCAAAAAACAGCTACAGCACCATCCAAAACTCTCAAAGATCTTTCGACTTCAACGGTAAAATCAACGTGACCGGGAGTATCAATAATATTAATCTGATTCTCTTTCCAATAAGTTGTGGTCGCCGCCGACGTTATCGTTATTCCTCTTTCCTGCTCCTGCTCCATCCAATCCATAGTGGCAGTGCCTTCATGGACCTCGCCGAGTTTATAAGTTTTACCGGTATAAAACAGTATCCTTTCGGTCGTAGTCGTTTTCCCGGCATCTATGTGAGCCATGATGCCGATATTCCTCAATTTTTCCAATGGTACTTTCTTTGCCACTATTAAAACTCCCTGTATCCATCAAATTAAAAACCGTTTTTTAAATTTTTAAAACCGTTTTTACCATTTGTAATGCGCAAACGCTTTGTTTGCTTCCGCCATCTTATGAGTATCTTCCTTTTTCTTCACGGAAGAACCCGTATTATTAAACGCGTCAAGAAGCTCGCCGGCCAGTCTCTGTGATATGGGCCCGCCTTTTTTGGACCTGGCAAAGCCGACAATCCACCTGAACGCAAGCGCTGTCCTTCTGTCAGGGCTGACATCAACGGGTACCTGGTAAGTTGCCCCTCCGACCCTTCTTGAACGGACTTCAAGGACAGGCTTAACGTTATCTATAGCCTTCTTTAAAGCTTCAAGAGAATCTTTTGAGCCTGTTTTCTCTTTCAGGATTTCCATGGCGGCATACACAGCCGATTCAGCTATGCTCTTTTTTCCCTGCAGCATAAGACAATTTATAAAGCGGCTTACCAGCTCACTGCTGAACTTTTCGTCCCTTGCTTTTATTCTTTTTGTGGCCCTGCGCCTTCTTGCCATTGTTTACCTCTCTATTTTTACTGTTCTCTTTTTACTTCTTTCTTTTTTCGTATTTCGTAGTTACTTGGGCATTTTCGCCCCGTATTTCGACCGGGACTGTTTCCTGCCTTCAACTCCGAGAGTATCCAGCGTGCCTCTCACTATATGATATCTGACACCGGGAAGGTCTTTCACCCTTCCTCCTCTGATCAGAACAATCGAATGCTCCTGCAGGTTATGCCCGACGCCCGGAATATAAGCCGTAACTTCCATCCCGTTTGTCAGCCTCACCCTGGCAATTTTCCTCAGCGCGGAGTTAGGTTTTTTCGGCGTCTGTGTCTTTACCTGGAGACAAACGCCCCTTTTAAAAGGACAGCCGTTAAGAGCAGGCGTCTTTTTCTTTTTCACCACTTTGTTTCTTCTTTTCCTTATCAACTGATTAATCGTAGGCATCTATTTCTCCCTTACTTTTCTTCCGAGCTGCTTTCGCTTACTAATTCCGATTCGCCTTCTTCAGCTGTTTTCCCAACCTCTACCGAGGCAAACGTCTTAAACCCTGTTCCCGCGGGTATAAGATGCCCCATAATGACGTTTTCTTTAAATCCTCTCAGTTCATCCAGCTTCCCGCTCGCCGCCGCATCCGTAAGGACCCTTGTTGTCTCCTGGAAAGACGCAGCCGAAATGAAGCTTTCCGTGCCCAGCGAAGCTTTGGTTATTCCGAGCAGAAGCGGCGAAGCCGAAGCAGGCCGCATCTTTCTGCTTTTTACCTCGGCATTAACTTCCTCAAACTTGACCTTATCCACCTGTTCTCCTATGAGGAAATCGGTGTCGCCCGGATCCGCAATTTTAACTTTCTTCAGCATCTGCCTTACTATAACCTCAATATGTTTATTATTAATCTCAACACCCTGGAGCCTGTAAACTTCCTGCACCTGGTTCACAAGATATTCCTGCAGTTCTTTTGTCCCGCATACCTGAAGTATTTCCTGCGGTATAACGGGCCCGTCGGTCAACTGCTCTCCTTTTTTGATTCTGTCTCCCTTGTAAACCATAAGGTGCTTGCCGAGAGGCACAAGATGCTCTTCTGTATTACCCGTGACTTCATCCCTTATAATAACTTTACGCCTTCCCTTTACCGTGCCGGCAAGCTCAACGATACCGTCTATCTTGGCGATATCGGCGGCATCTTTGGGCCTTCTTGCCTCGAACAACTCAGCAACCCTGGGAAGACCTCCCGTAATGTCTTTGGTTTTGGCAAATTTTCTGGGCGTTTTCGCAAGGAGAGTGCCTTCCACGACTTTCGCGTTATTCTTTACAACTATATGAGCTCCGGCCGGGATCGAATAATAGCCTTTCACCTCATCGGCGCCGGCACCCCTGATAAGTATCTGCGGATGCAATTCCTCCCTGTGCTCTATAATGACCGTTCCGGTAAGGCCTGTCGATTCATCCAGCTCTTTTTTCATAGTCTGGCCTTCTATAATATCGACAAACTCGACTTTGCCGGCAAACTCCGTGATAATAGGCGCGCTGTAAGGGTCCCACTGGACAAACTTTTCGCCTTTTTTGACTTTCCCGCCGTCGGGAATACTTATAACGGCGCCAAGCTCTATCGTATGCTTGTCAAGTTCCCTTCCTTCATCATTATGTATGCCTATTGTCCCATTTTTGCTGAGGGCAATTAAATTCCCGTCGGGCAACTTGACTGTTTTTAAATCGTTGTACCTGACAACACCGCTGAATTTCGAAACTATTTCGGGCTTTTTGAACACCTGGCTGGCCGTACCGCCGATATGGAAGGTTCTCATTGTCAGCTGTGTTCCCGGTTCGCCGATTGATTGAGCCGCGATGATGCCTACTGACTCGCCCAGTTTGACGTTTTTCTGATTTGCAAGGTTCCTGCCGTAGCATTTTACGCAAATGCCTTCGCGCGTCTCGCATGTAAGGACCGAGCGGATATTAACCTGCTGTATCCCGACGCGGATAATTTCTTCGGCTTTCTCGTTCGTCACTTCCTCGCCGGCCTTAACTATAACGCGCTTCGAGTTCGCCGGGTCGATGATATCCTCATTGGCAAAGCGGCCGCTTATCTGCTCTTGCAGCGAAACAATCTCGTCTTCTCCTTCATAAATAGCCCTGACCAATATCCCGTTCAGCGTCCCGCAATCGTCTTCGGTCACTATTACGTCCTGCGCAACATCAACGAGCCTTCTCGTAAGATACCCGGAATCCGCCGTCTTGAGCGCGGTATCGGCAAGGCCTTTTCTTGCCCCGTGAGTAGAAATAAAGTACTCAAGGACGGAGAGTCCTTCCCTGAAATTGGAAATAATCGGCTCTTCGATAATTTCTCCGGACGGTTTGGCCATAAGACCTCTCATCCCCGCAAGCTGCCTTATCTGCTGCCTGGAGCCCCTGGCCCCGGAATCAACCATAATATAAATGGGGTTAAGCTCTTCTTTCCCCTCGTTTTCTTTCATTCCCCTGTACATATCCTCGGATATCTGGTCGGTTACATGCGTCCATATGTCGACGATCTTGTTGTATCTTTCGCCGTCGGTAATGCTCCCGTTCTTCCGCTGTTTTTCGACAGCCTTCACTTCAGCATGGGCTTCTTCGATGATTTTTTTCTTGGATTCAGGGACTTTCATATCCACCATTCCGATTGATATCCCCGCTTTTGTGGCAATCGAGAAACCGAGGTCTTTAAGCCTGTCGAGTGTTTCCACCGTTTTCTGGTGGCCGGCGATTTTATAGCACTCGTCGATAATCTTGCTTATCTTTTTCTTGTCGATAACCTGGTTAACATATCCCAGTTCGTCCGGAAGAATGTTATTGAACAGCACTCTCCCGACGGTAGTATCCCTGAGTTCGCCCCTGATAAATATCTTTATGCTCGTATGTATGTTAATCATGCCCAGGTCAAACGCCATCATAACTTCTTCGACGGAACTCATCAGGTGCTGTTTCCTGTCTTCTTTCCTGAAAGGATCGCAGGTAATATAATAAAGCCCGAGTGTGATATCCTGGGTGGGCGTCGCTATCGGTTTCCCGCTTGAAGGAGAGAAAATATTATTTGGCGCAAGCATCAGGACCCTTGATTCAAGCTGGGCTTCGGTCGATAGAGGCACGTGAACCGCCATCTGGTCTCCGTCAAAGTCCGCATTAAACGCAGTACATACCAGCGGGTGAATCCTGATCGCCTTGCCTTCTATCAATATGGGCTCGAAAGCCTGAATGCCGAGCCTGTGGAGCGTAGGCGCTCTGTTTAAAAGCACGGGATGGTCTTTTGTGACGTCTTCAAGTATGTCCCACACTTCCGGCGCTTCTCTCTCTATCATCTTCTTGCCGCTCTTGATAGTGTGGATATGGCCCATGTCTTTCAGGCGCTTGATGATAAACGGTTCAAAAAGTTCGAGAGCCATCTTTTTAGGCAGCCCGCACTGGTGAAGCTTAAGTTCAGGCCCGACAACAATAACCGAACGCCCGGAATAATCCACCCTTTTCCCGAGAAGGTTCTGTCTGAACCTGCCCTGTTTTCCTTTAAGCATATCGCTAAGCGATTTCAGCGGCCTGTTCCCCGCGCCCACAACCGGACGGCCGTGGCGCCCGTTATCGAAAAGCGCGTCGACTGCTTCCTGCAGCATCCTTTTTTCGTTGCGCACGATTACTTCGGGGGTTTTCATTTCAAGAATATTTTTAAGCCTGTTATTACGGTTTATCACTCTCCTGTACAGGTCATTGAGGTCTGAAGTTGCGAACCTTCCGCCGTCGAGAGGGACAAGGGGCCTTAAATCGGGCGGCAGCACTGGTATAACATCAAGCACCATCCATTCCGGCCTTATCCCCGCTTTTCTGAAACCTTCGATGACTTTCAATCTCTTGGAATATTTTTTCTGGGCCTGTTTGGATTTTGATTTGTGCATCTTTTCACGCAGGTCGTCCGAAAGGGCATCCAGGTTCTCTATCCTCAGGAGTTCTTTTATCGCTTCCGCTCCCATTTTGGCAACAAAATTCCTGCCGTATTTGTCAAGCGCTTCCCTGTATGCTTCATCGCTTAAAAGCTGTTTCTTCTCAAGAGGCGTATCCCCGGGATCCAGGACTATATAATCTTCATAATATAAGACTCTCTCGAGTGTCCTTGTTGAAAGCCCGAGAACGTTTCCTATGCGGCTCGGCATCGTTTTGAAGAACCATATATGGGACACATTCACCGCAAGCTCTATATGGCCCATCCTCTCGCGCCTTACTTTGGAAAGGGTAACCTCCACTCCGCAACGGTCGCAGATAATGCCTTTATGTTTTATTCTCTTGTATTTTCCGCAGTTACATTCCCAGTCGCGTGTCGGTCCGAATATTCTTTCGCAGAACAATCCGCCGCGCTCAGGTTTAAAAGTTCTGTAATTGATGGTCTCAGGGTTTTTAACTTCTCCCTTAGACCACGACCTGATAGCTTCAGGCGAAGCAACTTTTATCTGAACCTTGTCAAAGGGTGTTTTAACTTCAAACCCCAATAAACTTTTCGCAGTTTCAACTGTCAAGGCCGCCTCCTCTTCCCTATTTATCCATTTCGGTTTTGAGGGAAACATCCAGGCACAATGCCTGCATCTCTTTTATCAAAACATTGAACGATTCGGGCGTTCCCGCCTCTAATCTGTTATTACCTTTCACTATTGATTCATATATCTTTGTTCTTCCCGTTACATCGTCGCTCTTCACCGTCAGAAGTTCCTGAAGGGTATATGCTGCGCCGTACGCTTCAAGCGCCCATACTTCCATTTCTCCGAACCTCTGTCCTCCGAATTGCGCTTTTCCTCCGAGCGGCTGTTGAGTAACAAGAGAGTAAGGGCCTACGGCTCTGGCGTGTATCTTGTCAGCCACGAGATGCGC
>JAFGBE010000010.1 GCA_016933315.1 Candidatus Auribacterota bacterium | reverse complement strand
CAGGGAGAAATACCTCAATACCTGCTGTCCGGAAAAGAAGATGCAGCCCGTGCATGCCTTGAAACTTATAAAGATATTTTCGGCGCGGATAACGTCTATCTGGAGATAATGGACCATGACCTGCCCGAGGAGCAGAAAGTTAAACCCATGCTTGTCAAGCTGGCCAGAGAAGCCGGTACGCCCCTCGTAGCGACAAATGACGTTCATTATATGAATGATGATGATTCGTATTTTCACGATATTACTTTATGTATCGGAACACAGAGCAAGATCGATGAGCCGGGCCGTTTCAAATTCAACGGGAAGGGATATTACCTCCGAAATTTCCGGGAAATGGCCGAGCTTTTCAGCGATGTTCCCGAGGCCGTCCAAAATACCCTGGAGATAGCGGACCGTTGTAATTTAGAGATAGACCTCAGCACTTTCCACCTGCCCGACTTCAAGCCTCCTGATAACATGAGCAATGAAGAATACCTCAAGAAATTATGCCTTGAAGGCATAAAAAACCGTTATCCGGAAGGTACATCGCCTGAAATAATGGAGCGCCTGGAATACGAGCTTGGGATTATCAACCAGATGGGATTTCCCGCATATTTTATTATCAACTGGGACTTTATCAGTTATGCCAGGAATAATAATATCCCGGTAGGGCCGGGAAGGGGGAGTGCGGCCGGCTCCCTTGTAGCATACCTTCTGGGCATTACGCAAATAGATCCCCTTAAGTACGGGCTTATTTTTGAGAGGTTTCTCAACCCGGGGCGTAAATCCATGCCTGACATAGATACCGATTTTTGTAAGCTCCGCCGTGGCGAAGTCATAAAATATGTTACTGAAAAGTACGGCTCGGAGAACGTTTCCATGATAGGAACTTTCGGGCGGATGAAGGCCCGGGGGGCCGTGCGTGATGCGGGGCGGGCTCTTGACCTTGCATTGCCTTTCGTAGATAAGCTTGCAAAGCTGATCCCGCAAGGCCCTAAAATTACCATCGAAGATGCCCGGAAAAATCCGGAATTGTCCAATTACCTTGCATCGGACAAACAAGCCTGTAAGCTTCTGGATGTAGCACAGGGACTCGAAGGGCTTGCAAGGCATGCTTCCACTCATGCCGCCGGAGTCGTTATCTCCAGGGAGCCCATTTATAACTATTGTCCTCTCCAGCGGATAAAACAGGGTGAAATAGTTACACAGTATGAAATGAACTCCATTGACAAGATCGGTCTTTTGAAAATGGATTTCCTGGGACTGCGTAACCTGACGGTAATACAACTGTGTCTTGACTGGGTCAAGAAAAATCACGGGATAGATATCGACCTGAGCGATATCCCTCTCAATGATGAGAAAGCTTTTCAAATTGTGAAAGAAGGCCGGACTATCGGCATATTCCAGTTTGAAAGCACAGGGATGAGGAAGTATCTCAAGGACCTCCAGCCCGAAAGGCTTGAAGACCTCATCGCCATGAACGCGCTTTATCGTCCCGGCCCTCTCGGCGGCGGGATAGTTGACGACTTTATTAAAAGGCGCCATGGCAAAAGTGAGATAACTTATTCACATCCCAGGCTCGAGCCTATTCTTAAGGAGACTTACGGGCTGATAGTTTACCAGGAACAGGTTATGTTCATCGCTAACCGGCTTGCCGGCTTTTCGATGGCGGAAGCCGATGATCTCCGCAAGGCGATGGGCAAAAAGAAAACCGATGTAATGAAAAAGATGCGGCAATTATTCATAAAGGGTTGTGCCGAAAGGGAAGTTTCCCGCAAGGACGCGGAGAAGATATTTAATTTTATAGAATTTTTCGCAGGATACGGATTTAATAAAAGTCATTCTACGGCATATGCTCTCGTAGCCTACTGGACATTATATATGAAAGCCCATTATCCTGAGGAATACATGGCTTCCCTGTTGACGGGATTTATGGATAATACCGACAGGGTCGCGGAGCTGGTAAGAGAGATAAGGGATATGGGGATTGAAATCCTGCCCCCGGATGTTAATGAGAGCGGATATGATTTTATTCCAACCGGGAAAGGAATAAGGTACGGCCTGGGCGCTGTGAAGAATATCGGGGAAGCCGCTGCAAGAGCGATCTCCTCCGAGAGAGAAGAAAACGGACTTTATAAGGATTTATCGGATTTATGCCAGAGGCTGGACAGCCATCATTGTAATAAAAGAGTAATGGAGAGCCTTGTAAAAAGCGGCGGGCTGGATTCGCTGGATCATAACCGCGCCACGCTGCTTCATAGCATGGAAAGTGTTATGAGCGACGCGGAAAAGAGGTGTAAAAGAGCGGGGCAGGCACAGATTTCACTTTTTAATGAGGACGATTTCCAGTATCAATATGATATAAAGCCAGACATGGAGCCGGACGTATTATTGAGGCTCGAGAAAGAAGCGCTTGGATTTTACCTGTCACGCCATCCTATGGACGAAGTCCAGCCTTATCTTTCCCGGCAGGGATTAACTTCCATCGAGGCGCTGGAAGATATTTCCACCGGGGAAAAAGCCAGGATCGGAGGACTGGTATCTTCAGTCCGGAAAAAAATCACCAGAACGAACAGGACTATGGCATTTTTCACCCTTGAGGATCTGACCGGAACGATTCAAATCACCGTCCTGCCCGCCCATTTTGAAAAATATGGAAATTTGATCCAGGAAGATAAGCTGATCTCTGTATATGGGAAGCTGGAAAAGCCGGAAGGGACGGATACAACGGCATCAAGCAGTGATGATGCCGCCCCGAGACAGGTGATAAAGCTCCTGGCGGACGAGATTCGTGACCTTTCGGAGGCCATGGATAAATTTAGGAAATCCCGGATACAGAAGGATATACACTTACGGATAGATAAGGATCATTGTAAATATCTATCCAGGTTACAGGAAATTTTTTCAGCATATCCCGGGGAATTCCCGGTTTATCTCCACCTTGAATCACCCGGGAGGGAAAGTATAATGCAGTTAGACCCGCGCTTCAAGCTTTCTGATTCCAAAGATTTGATGGATGCAATCCGGGAGCTTATCGGCGCAGATAGTGTGTGGAAAGAATGATACTAAGTGAGCGGGATATCCCCCGCAAAGCATGGCTTCTGGGATGGGTCAGTTTTTTTAATGAGCTGAGCAGCAATATGATCTATCCTATTTTGCCCTTATTTTTTATACAGATATTACAAATACCGGTATTCCTTATCGGGGTTATCGAAGGAATTTCAAAAGCGGCAGGGGCGATATTGCCTGTCCTTTATTCCCGTATTTTAAAAGGCATCAAGAAAAAAAGGGATATGCTTTACCTGGGATACGGCATATCTGCATTTGCCCGGCCGCTTTTTTTCATGGTTATTACATTTCCGCAGACCCTCCTGGTAAGGTGTATAGACTGCCTGGGAGAGGGATTTCATAAGCCGACGGTTGAAGATGTCCTGAAAACAGATACGGACAGCGCCACGTACAATAAAATTCTCCTTTCAAACAGGACCAAGTTTGTTCTGGGAGCGATACTGGGGCCTCTCCTGGCATATTCTTTATACCTGTACTTTTTCGGTAATTACCGGGCGATATTCTGGCTATCGGTAGTCCCTGCCGTTATCGGCCTTCTTATAATCGGATCTTTAAAAAATGAGGAATGTGATGCAAAATCCGAACCGGCCCCGGCATTTACATTCCGAATCAGGGATTATGGCGGAGATTTTCGAAAATTCCTCATTATCGCCATGATAGGGGCATTTGCAAATTTCTCATACTTTTTCGTTTTTATACTGGGCTCGATTAGCTCTTATAGACCCGACCAGCTTCTTCTATTATGGGCCGGTGCAAATATTGCCGCTACTGTCAGCCTGGTTTACTTCGCCCGTATCTCAACCAGCTTTTCTCATCGGAAGGCGCTGATCCTCAGCCTTATTTTGCAGGCAACCATATGGTATGGATTTGCCAATTGTATCAATTTGCCGCCTTTTTTCAAGGCAATCTCATTTTTCGCACTCCTCCTGGGACTGGGCTTTTATTCAGGATTGAGCGGCGGGCTGATGAATAGATTCATTTCGGATCTTGTGCCGCCGGAAATTGTCCCGAAAGCAAGACTCACTTTTAATTTTTATACCGGCATCATGCTTTTATTTTCCAACCTGCTGGCAGGATACGTATGGAAAGCAGTCGGTCCGTCTTATACATTTTTAGTAGGCGCTTCTGTGGCATCTCTATGCGGGATGCTGCTGATTTTTATCAAGGTCGGCCGAGATCAAACAAATAAGGAAAAACCAAAAGGACAGGCACACTCCAACCACAGTATTAGTCCTTAAGAGGGATTTATTTTTTCAAGATCACTCCTCAAACTGATTGTACTTTTCCGTTTCTGAAACTATAATATGTTACAGAAGTCGTTCATTGAAGCTGAAGAACCCCGAAATAAGGGCCCCAAACCCTTAAAGTCTCGGCTCAAAGCTATCTCCTTCCCCTCTTCAGCAGCCAACTCGGGCGGCTTCTTCTTTTTGGGGAATTCCTCTTCGTCATTTTTGCCCTCTCGTCATTCCTGCGAAAGAGGCTGTCCCATAAGTCCGTTATCATCCATTATACCGGTCTTGATATCCAAAAAACCGACCGGCTTCTCCCCTGAATTCAGTTTTTCATTCCATCAAACCCAGATTTACAACCTCGAAGCAGGAATTCCCCCTTCATTTCCCTACACTATTGCCAATTTCTTCTTCCATCCCATCCAGAACGCCATCATTTTCTTCAAATTATGCGCGATACAACCGAGCAGAAACTCAATCCGAACACCCTCCAACCCCCTCAGCAAAAATTTCGCAAGGTTCATGTTAAACTTTATGTCCCCGAATACAGGCTCAACGATTATCTTCCTCAACGCATATATCAGCTTCCCCTTCTTGCTCTTCACCTTCATCTGCATCTCTTCGCGCAATGTCATATCCGTTCCCTCAAGTATAGACAAGTCCCGATGATTCCTCGGCTTCTTCCCTCGACCGATACCCTGGCAAGACTTTGCAAACTCACATCCCGCACAATCCGCACAGCGATACACCCGATACAACTTCCCATGCCGGTTGCGATTATTACAGCGATACTTCAAAGCCTTCCCTGCAGGACATACATATTCATCCTTATCCGCGTCATATCTGAATTCGATTCTGTTGTTCTTCTCCGGAACATAGGCGTTCAGACCTTTATCACTCGCATACTGCAGGTTCTCCTGGCTGTGATATCCTGAATCTGCGGTAACCGTTTTCGGCATGGCGCCTGTGTTTTTTTCAACCCGCTCAATCATCGGGACCAGTTCCCCGCAATCGTTTTCAGACTGCGTAACATCGGCTGCAACTATGAATTGATTCTTGCCGTCAACGGCGGCTTGAGCGTTGTATGCCGCGCGGTTGCCCGATTTCGTTTTCATGACACGGCTATCGGGGTCGGTCGCGCAAAGCGTTTGGCGTCCCGTTTCCTCCATCTTCTTTTTTATTTCTTCCAGACGCTTTTTGCGGGCGCTTGCTTTTTTCAAATCTTCCGGAACCTCATTGCCCATGCGATCCCCGTACCTTGCATCCTCTTCACGGTCAGCACGCTCGGCCTCTTCGAGTATGGTTGCTATCCTATTTTTTATCTTCTCAAGAGATTCGTCAGCCCTCTTCATGCTGTATGTTTCCTTGCCCGAAACATTGGCTTCGATTTTCGTGCCGTCAACCGACACATGATCGAGCAGCACAAGACCCATGGTATAACCGATTTTCACGGTCTCTTCGAAAACCCTGTTTACCGTGTCCGCGTTGTTGCGCCTGAACCTGCATATCGTCCGGAAATCAGGCTTCTCCATTCCGGCAAGATACATGAACCGCGTGTCGTAAGTAGTCAGCTCGTTTATCTTCCTGCTGCTTCTGACCCCGATGCTGTATGCGTAAATCAGGATTTTCAACATCATCACAGGATGATATGCCGGGGCTCCGCCGCCCTTGTATTTCCGGAGTAACTCGCTGTGATCCATTTGCTCCACGATTTCATCCAGCGTCCGAACAGGATAATCTTCGGGAACCATGTCATCTATGCTGTTAGGCAGTAAGAGTGTCTGGCTCTTGCAGTTACTTTTACCTATAAACACTTCATGAATACTCCTCGTCTGTTTTATGATGATACATTCGACGCCTTTTAGTTTTTTCCCTTTAAAGACTTTTGGGACAGCCTCGCAAGCGGGAATCCAGTCCTCTTGCCTGGAGTATAGTGAAGCGCTTGTACAATATGCTTTCTTCTGGATTCCTGCCGGAGTTTACCCCGTACTTGATACGGGGCAGGAAT
>JAFGBE010000095.1 GCA_016933315.1 Candidatus Auribacterota bacterium | reverse complement strand
GATTCTTTCAATTTATTAAAATATTTATTAACATCATCGAAAACCCCGGTGGTATTGCCGTTCAGGACAAGTATACTTCCCCGTTCCCGGCCTGTTTCCTCTCCTCCGGAATTTTCGGCGTCGGGATTCTGGCTTCTCCTGCTTCTTCTCGCTCTCGAAGTGTCTTTTTCTTCCACGCCTGCTGCGCTGTTTTTGACAAACATCTTCGATATCCAGATGTTTTCAGGTGTTATTTTTTCAAGTTCGAGTATAAGGTCTATCCAGAAAACACGTTCGTCGAACAACGACTTGTAAACCTGCAGCTGGTTCTCATATTTGCCGAGCCTGTCTTTCTGGTCGTTTATCTGTTTCCGGAAACCCTGCATTTCTTCGATAAGAAGAGCATACTGGTTTATCCTCGCGCTGATCATCCAGCTCACGCCCTTCGAATAAAAAGTCAGGGTCAGCATAATTATGTAAATAACAACGGCGGATAAAATGATATACCCTTTTCTCCTGGCAATTTCCCTCTGCCTGGCGATTTTCCTGGGCACGAGATTAACCTGTATGGCGCACTTATGGACTTTTCTCAAGGCAAGCCCCACAGCCTCGGAGAACATATGTTTTGAAGAAGCTAATTCCTCAAGGCCGAGAAAAGGATCTATCTCAAGCTGGCTGAAGGGTTCAACCATTTCAGTCGCGACATTAAGTTTTTTGCCGAAATAATCTTTAAGGTTTTTCAGTTGGCTGGTTCCGCCCGCGAACACGAGCTTCTTTATTTCAGAACCGCCCGACTGAGTCCTGTAGAAACCTATCGAACGCGAAATTTCCGCATACAGCCTTTTAACAACTTTGTCGATGCATACGCCTATCTTTTTTTCTCTTTCCGTAAGGTTCCCTTCATTCCCCATTAAGACAAACCCTTCGGTTCTTTTCAATTTCTCCGCTTCGGCATACGGAAGGGTAAATTCCTTCTGCAACTCTTTTGTAATCATATTGCCCGCGATGGGAATACTTCTTGTCCATTCGTTATCGCCTTCGATAATAACAAAATTGGTCGTCTTGGCGCCTATCTCAAGGACACCGGTGCACTCACCGGCAATTGTCTGCTTTTGGTTGAATATTATGCTGTTGCACAGCGCAAGCGGCGCCACATCGACTATATCGGTATCAAGCCTCGCCACGGAAACGGATTCAATCAACTTGGATATTATCTCGGCCTTTATGGCTACAAGCACGACATTGAGTTCAGGGCTGCTTTTATCTCCTATTATCTGGTAATCCCAGACTACCTCATCTATCGGAAAAGGCACCTGCTGCTGGGCTTCGTAGCTTATTATCTGGTTTATCTTGCTCTCTTCAACGGCGGGCAGCTTTACGTATCTTGTAAAGACCGACTGGCCCGGGACCGCGATAACCACCTGGGACGGGTTGATATTATTTTCGGTCAGCATATTCTGGATGGAAATTATTATCTGGTTGGTCTGGTCTATTGATTTGTCTTCAGGGTCAAAATCAAATTCATGGATGGCGCAATTGACAAGTTTTACCCCTGTGGGCGTTTTCTTCAGCTCTACCAGTTTTATCGAGCTTGTACCGATATCAAGCCCCAAAACGGGCTTATAAGGATTTAAAAAATCTAAATTAAAATTCATTGTTCCCGTACCAGTTCGTATTCATTGAAATTATCAAGCGCAAACGGACTATCTTTTTTTGTTTTTAACAACCCCTTAACCAGTTTCTTCTCTTTCCACCATTGTTTACTGCCCGCAAACCTGAAATTCTGACTGTCCTGCAGCCTGTCCTGGTAATATATATCCACCGTAATCTTCTGGACATCCCCGTACCTTGCCATGACCTGGGGCGGAATATACATTATGGCCTTATGGGAAATCGCTTTTTCCACATTCACATAATTTTCCTCGCCGTAAAGTATTTCCGACTTTGACCCGGTGCCGAGAGCAACATAATATACCAGCTTTACATCGTCAGCCCATAAGGGAAGACTCCTGTAATCTACATATATTGCCGCCCAAAAATGCTTCTTGCCCAGAGACGTAACTGAATTAAGTCCGCTTGAACGCTGCCCTATTTCTTCAATCTGCAGGTTCGTATCAATCCATATCTTCCGGATTTCAAAATCTTTTTGAGCCGAAACAGAGAAAGAACATATAACAACAGCCGATAAAACAAAAACTGTTTTTAATCTCTTTAACATTGAAAAATTCAACTTTTAACAAAGTCAATATCGATATGAGGTAACAAACGTTACCTGCTTACCGGATGTGAAAACCGGTAACCCCGGCCCATTTTTGTTTTAATTATATTTAACTACAACTTAATTTGGAAAAGTATAACACCTTATTCTCTGCCGTGTCAAGCCATAAATAGACGCTAAGTATTTGAAACCGGGCAGTTTTTAATTTACATATTCGGGTAAAATAGTTTAATATTTAGCTTGATTTAGAATTTAAGGTTAAGGCTGAGGTTAAGGTTAAGGCTGAGGATCAGGTGATTTTTCTGCGTTTTGCGTCCTTCGTCCCTCGTCTTTCGTGAAAATCTCAAGCTTCTACATGGGGGATGAGAAATTGGAGATAATGCCGTGAAGATTAGTTACGTGTTTATAGAAATACTGGCTTTAGCCGGCATAATCTATCTTTCCTTCCGTTGGTTCGAGTGGCGGCATATATTCCATCCCGATAAAAAGATATCCGAGCTTCCCGGCGATTTCGGCATAAAATATGAGGATATAACATTTTATTCTATCGATGACAAAAAACTGAACGGCTGGTTTATCCCGGCTGACAAACCCGCAGCAACAATAATTTACTGTCACGGCAATGCCGGCAATATCTCGCACCGCATCGACATAGCGCAACTGCTCCATTCCCTGGGTTTCAACGTATTCCTGTTCGATTACAGGGGATACGGCAAAAGCAAAGGCATTCCCGGAGAGAAAGGCCTTTATCTTGATGCCGAAGCCGCATATGACTACCTGTCCATGAGGGATGACATTGACAAAGACAGGATTGTCTTATACGGCGAGTCCCTTGGCGGAGGCGTGGTCTATAACCTGGCCCTGAAAAGAGAAGTTTTTGCAGTTATAACTTTCGGCGCATTTGCCTCAATCGCCGATATGGCTGACGCCGCTTTCCCCAAAATACCGCTTAAATACTTCATAACGATGAAATTTGATAATATATCTAAGGTAAAAGCGGTCAAATGCCCGAAACTTATAATGCACAGCATCGACGATACAACCGTGCCGTTTGAACAGGCAAAACGATTGTTTGAAACAGCATCAAATCCGAAAGAATTCTTTGAAACCGCAGGCGGGCACACTAACGACGCTCTATTAAACAACAAGAAATTCGGAGATAAAACAAAGAACTTTATTTCCAGAATTTTCTAGAAAAAGCAAAAGTTACTAATCCTATAATACAATAAATCAGAGATGAAAACTCTGGAACAACATAATAGGGAGCATCTTCTAAAAGAAGATCGTCAAGCAGAAATAATGGTGGTTGCAAACCAGAACCATCTGTCAATCTGGCTAGAAATTCCAAAGAATTTACTGAAGAATCTAATATAGGATCATCAAACTGAACCATTACCCCATTTATCAGTTCGGCAGTAAAGGAATATTTTAGGATGTCATTGTCATATCCATTCACAATAACTATATCGGGTGTAAGACTATAATCAGGATATTCATAAATCACTGGTTGATTATTAACAAGTTGAGGTGTCAGATAGACGCTTTTAAGCTTAAAATCCTGTTCTCTTGATATGCGTATATCAACTCCATTTCCATTCCTTATCAAATTAGGAGAAGACACTGGCTGAAGAGTATTATTCCATGTCACATTATAAAATAAATAACTATAAACAGGAATGCTGTCATCCGGAAAATCACCGATATATTCCCAATGAAAACCATGATAATTTTCAGGTATACATCCAGTAATATCATCGAAATCCAATAAAATATC
>JAFGBE010000094.1 GCA_016933315.1 Candidatus Auribacterota bacterium | reverse complement strand
TCAGCAGGTGTGACATCATTGCCAATCCGCTTGCTGATGTGGAGCACAGGGATGATATGTTAAAGCCTGGGGAAATAACTTCATTTCTTCTTGAATGCCGGTATCCCGCTACCGGGCTTATCCCCACCGAGATATCGACGGAGGGGATAGCGAATATCCACAGGGGCCAGTCTTCGACATATGCCGCCGCTATTGCACAGCAGATATTGCTTATGAGCGGGCGCATAGAGGAAGCGGCGAAAATGGCTGATACGATGAGAAGCCTTGAAGAGAAAAGGAACATCCCCAATACGGTTGACCTGGTAAGCGGCCTGAGTTCGGATTTTTATACTACCGCCGGCCCCAATGCCTTTTGGGGAATCGGGTTTCTGAAAGAATACCATCTGACTAAAGAGCGGAAGTGGCTTGACGCGGCCGTTAAAATCGCGGATTTTCTTATTTCTCTGCAGAGTGTCGACGGCGGCATAAGGAAAGACCCCAATCCTGTAAATGCCGAATACCGGGTGAAGTCCACCGAAGAAAATATGGACTGTTACGCTTTCTTTAAAATGCTTTTCAGGGTCACCGGCGACCACAAATATGAAAAGGTTGGGGAAAAGATACTTCAATGGCTCGCGCAAAGCGGCGTTTATAACAGGAAAGATGGATTTTTTTCCATAGGCACTTTCAATAATGTCGTTGACCCGACATACGGACTTGATGTCAACACGCTGGCTATTATTATTCTTGGGCCCGATATACTTAACGCCGCAGAAGGAGATGCCATATTCGATGGGCAGGATACGGCAGAGAAAATCGTCGAGAATTTTAATAAAGCGCTGGTGACTGTCGATTACCTGCATCCCGACGGGGCAAAGATAAAAGGAGTAACAGGTTTTGATTTTACCGACAAATTAGGAAGGGGAGGCAGGGAGGAGATAATAACCCCTGAATTCAGTTCGCAGGCGGCGCTTGCGTATATGGTGATGGCTGCTTATGAGATGGACAATGAGAACAGCCGGAAAGCCGGGTATTATTCGGGTAAGGCGAAGGACGCGCTTGAGAACCTCTCCAGGATAGCCGCCCGGACAAAAGAGGCTGCATCCCTGCCTTATGCGACGCTTCCGAGAATGAGAAGGTTCGGTTTCGACAACTGGTTCACGCCGGAGGCGGAAGCGAATATTTCTTCCTGCTGGGTTGCTTTCCCTCTTGCCGGATACAATCCGTTTGAGTTGGATGGTTTTAAGATAAGGGATTCCATCGAAAGGGTTGCGCCGTGGGTGGTCGATTTCGGGAAAATAAGCGCAGAAGTAACAATGTTCCCTCAGCACATCGTCCCGGAAGGGCCGTCGGAAATCACTCTTTCGGCATACGGAGAAGCAGTCCGCGAAAGCGATGTTCCCGAAAGGCCGTTTATATATTATAAAATACTTTATGAAAAATCCCTCATGGATTATCTTCTCGCGAAATCAAGGCTTGAATCGGCACTTATGACAAGTTACAGCGCCTGGGCCGGCGGCCTGCTGGATATATCGGAAGCGGGTTACGATGCTGTGGAAATCAGCCAGGACGGGAAGCTGATAAAGAGAAAATCCTATGAGATTCCCCCCGACATCAGAAAAATTCTTGAGGAAGAATATCTTTATTTTGATGAGCTGACCGGCAGCCAGTGGATGAAAACCATCAAATATAACATGGACATTGATTATTCGAAAGGAACCAATTATGCCTTTGAAGTGGACGGGGATTACAATATTGTAAGACAGTTCAGGACGGAGCAGGATGTCCCGATGTCCAACAGGGAGGATTTAAAAGATAAGACGGTGGAATTCAAATCAGTAAGAGGTCTGCCGGAAGGCCATGTTATCATGAGGTATTTTACCGCCGTGGAACTCGACGAAAACAACAGGGTGGTGGATGCCTATGAAAGTGTCGACGACCTTCCCGCGATGATAGCAAAGGTGCCGATAAACGAACAGACATATATGCGGTTCAACGATGCGACGGGCCAGGAAAGAAGAAAGCTGCTTGAGTCCGGGATAATCCCCTTTTTCGACGGGGCGCTTGCCAAACGCGAAGAAGGCAACTTTTATTACGCCCAGGTCCTTGCCCTTGATACGTCGCGCCGCCTGTTTTCAAGAACTTATTCAAGGGACAGGGGCACTGATATTGTAGTCGGAACAAGGCTGCTGCTGGCCGATTGGGAAGTTGACAAGAGGACAAAAATCAATTCGGTGAAATATGAAAAAGGGCTTGTTGACGGTATGGCCATGACTATTAAACGGCCGTTGATCGGTGAAAAGCCCCTTAAGACCGAGCCGTTGTGGATATTTCTCGGGAAAGACGCCATTAACGAGGAAATACGGAACCTGCAAAACATCCAGGCGGGATTGCTTGAAAAAATCGACGAGGAAGCCGACGCGCAGGTCAGGCAGTCTTTTATCAAGGAGTTTGACCGCCTCAACACCGAGATGTTCTGGCTTGACGACAAGGGATATCTTCATACTATAAGCCACGGATTAAAAGGCGCCGAAAAACTTTTAAAAGAGATAGAGAAGGCAAAAATCAAAGCGGATGCTTCCCCGAAGGAGTATTTTTCCGTTTTGGGTAGAGATATCGGAGGAAGAGACTACCGCGATGTATACGGTCTTGTATGGATAGGCGTAAGGGATAAAAAAAGCGGCAACCTGCTGCAGGTGGAGACTTACGATATAGCGGGAAACCTGAAATTCATACTTGCGGGGAATATTCATATTGACCCGCTTACCAAGAATGTTATCGCAGAGACCAGGACGGATATCCTGTACGATGAAGAAACCAACCAGATGATAGGAAGCCATACGTATGTAATAGATATGGAAGGCAATTGGGTTACGGATATTTCGGAAAGCATTTATAAGGGCCGGACCCCGGATAAGAAAAATTATGTGATGGAGAAAAGGATATTCGTTAAAAATATAGACGGAGCAACCGTTTTCCGGGACGGATTGCCGGCATATGAGACCGAAGCGGACTATTATAATATGGAAGGTGAACTTGAAGCGAAGATTTCGGGCGATATCATAGCCGTTATGGGTTACGAAGACGGGAGAGAGCTTCTGAGGGATGTGTATGTAAACCCTCTTATAAAAATAGACCTCAATAATATTGAAAACCTCTCGAATGTCCTTAAAGGCAGGCAGTGGGTTTACCGTTTCAGATCCACAGGGGAAAAACCGACTTTAAGGGAAGCGCTTGAAAAGAACCTCATATATATCGCCCCCGAAGAAAGGCAGAAGGCGGCGGACATTATTCTGGTTCTGGTCAACAGCCAGGCGGATGGAGAGGTAATCGATACTATGGTGCTCGAAGAAAGAGAAGTCATAAACAACCTTCAGGGGGTTTACGGCGAGGAAGCCGTCTCTTTTGTGGTTTATTATATGCCGGGCGATGCCATGGGAAGAGAAAGGCTTAAGATAATGGGAGGCAGAATAGAGATTCCGTTTGAATGGATGAGCGGCAAGCCCGTAGCTTCCAGATCCCTCTCGTTTAATTTAAGCGGGCAAGTACTTTCCATAAGGGAGATTCTCGACCCTGCGCGGGCGGATAGCGTTTTCACCGGCGCGGATATGGAAAACATGGCCGCTCTTGGCATAACTTCGGATACGCTACTTCCGGGTTCTGTCGAGATAAACTACAGGATTGTAACAGACGCGGCGGGCAATCCCATACCTACCGATACCATATCTCATATAAACGTAAGTTATCTTATGCCGGAAGATATCCTGAGCAGGGAGCTTGCGGTGATCAAATACAATGTTATCGGGAAACATAAAGGGCTTGATATAAAGAAACATATCCGGAGAGTGCGTAATTGGCTCGGGCAGGAAATGCTTATTGAGGAATGGGACGGAGAAAACAACAGAAGGAAGGAAAAAACGATAGGCAAGAAAAAGGAAGCCATAATCAAGGAATGGTACAATGAGGCAAAGACCGAAGAGGAAACGAGAAAGGCCCTTATAAGAGAAATTGCCGGAGAGGCTTTGCGGGCTGCGCGTGTCGATAAAGAGAGGTGGCCAAGAACATTCAGTGAACTTGAAGACCTTGTGAAAAATGGGACGATAAAAGAGAGAAACCTGTGTGTGGACCTCGCCAGGATAAAAAGTTCCCTTGAAAATATGAAAGGGGCGCCTGCGGGGGTATTGCCCGGATTGCACATAATAGAAGATGACGGATCCCTGGGGGAGATAAAATATTTCGCCGGAATGTTTGAATATTCCAGGGATGTATTCAGCCATAAAGGCATATCCGTGCCGTATGAAAAAGAGATAAAACCGTTCAGCCTGCCCGCAGGCCCTCCCATACTCGGGCTGAAATATTTCATTCTTAATTCAAAAGATTTTATTTATGACGTTCACACGCTGAACGGCCAGCTGATCGTCAGGGCAAGGCCTTATATCCAGATAAGGCTTGTAAACATGTTTCCTGTTGAGAGCGGTGACGAGCAGGTAGAATATTACGATCCTTTTGTGCCTTATCCTTACCTGAGACCGATAAAAATCGAGAAAAACTTTGAACCGGGCCGGCAGCCGACCGGAGAAAATCCGGGCATGATTACCATAGCTGTATTTCCGGATAACTCCACGGTCTATCTGAATGACGGCTGGAAAGCGCAGACATTTATGGAACGCAGGCCGCTCGATATAGACCACTGGATAAAATCGGTTAATTATTATGATGAGGATGAAGAGCTTAAATATAAGAAAGAGCATATAGAAAGCAAGTCGATCTATACTTTGAAGCGGGTCGGGTGGAAAACCCCCCTTGCTTTAACGGCGGGGATCTTACTGGCAATATGGTTATTTGGCCTGCGGGAACATTTGGGAATGCTGAAGAAACGGGATAAAAGATTATAATTTCCCGGAATATAAAAAAAGAAAAACCTTAAGGGAAAAGAAGGGTATGACAGAAACAGGAAAAAATCAGTTAATATTCAGAGAAGACGTAGCGAAAGAATTCAGGCCTCTTATAAATGAGGCCCTGGCTGAATTGGGAGCGAATCCCGATGATTACGGCGCATGCGCCAATGCCATAATAACAAGGATTTTCTCAAAATCGGATTTTAAGCATATTACCCTTAAGTCGTTATACGGAGCGGAAGTCTCTGAATATGAGAAGTGGTCTTCCCGGTGCGGGGACCGCTATAAGTGGACGGATGCGGGCTTTAAGAGCTCCTTAAAGAATGATGATTTTAAAAGTGAGATCCATGATATAAGAGAACATTTGCTGGCGGTCGTCTTATTCAGGATAGTGTTTGAAGAATCAATGGAGTTCAAGGCGACATGCCCATCCTTCCGTTATTTTCTTTTTGAAAAATCCCTTAAGATGCTTGCGGAAAGGAAGGGGAAAACCATCCTGAATGAGATAAAAGGCGACACATGGGCCCTTCTGGAAGCCCTTCGCCCGGGTTATTCGAAAGATTTGACCAAGGAGAAGAAAATCACTTTTGAGGATATAGAAAGCCTGTTCAGGGGCGAAAAAAGGGAATTTCTGACAGATTTTAAAAATCTCGCCGGCCGGCCGAGGGAAGAAAAGTTAAAATACCTTGCTTCCGGAAATCCGGATTCTACAATTCGCAATACCGGAAAAGCTGAAAATTTCATATGGCTGAAAACATTCAGGGACCGGCAGGGATTAATTTCGTTCATCGCGAATATCAGGAAGCTGTGGCTTCCCCTCATACCTCTTTTTGCCACGGTGTTTGCCGTCGGTATCGCAACCGGCCTTAATAAGAACGTATTTATTACGCAGTCAAGCCGGTTTGCGACCCTGCTGGAGAGGATGCTTGCGCCCATGGTGGAAATTTCTGTTTCCACCATAGTGCTCTTCCTTGATATTTCCTTGTGCGCGTTGCTGGGCGTTTTTCTCAGCATGTTATTGCTGCAGACAACACTGGGGGGATTCAGGTTCCCGGAGGACAAAAGACTGTCCCGTTCCTCTGCAAGGGAAGCAGTAAGAAAGTTCAAGACCCTGTATATATTTTCGGTATATATATGGGGCGTTTTCAGTATATTCGTAATAAGGTGGACGGCATTCGTAATACAGAAGACGGGGTTCCGTAATATAGGGTGGGAGATATTTATTGACGGCGGGGCGGCCCTGTTGACAGTGTTGTTTGTGCTGGCGAGTTTCCAGTCTTTGTTCTATGTGGTTATCTCGCTTTTTGCGTATCTGCAGGGCAAGAGAGAAGGCGTGGGACAGGTAGTCCATTGGAGCCAGATACAGGCCAGGTTTGCGGAAGCAGGGAACAGGTTCGGGAAGATAATGGGGATTAAAACCGGCTTGAACGATAAATACGGATGGGCATATTACTGGAATGGCTTTGTAAATGATATGTTTGAGAATTACAAGATCAGCGCGGCGGAAAGAGACAACCTGGCGCTCGGTGCCAAAACCGGCGCCGGAGCCGGTTTTGAGAAACCCGGCAATGCTGAAGCCTGCGACAGGATAAAGAGGATTATCAACAGCTGGCTTATGGATATGCCGAAAAACCTCCACTGGGAAGAATTCCCTGTGTTGACGGTTCTTATCACGGCTTTTAACGAGCCTGTCAGCATATTATATGAAGATCTTGGCATAGTTGAAAAAGGAGCCGGCGAGACAAGGCTCAACCACCTGATTGACAGATACAGCGAGGACTGGAATGAATTCGTTAACAGGATTGATGAAAAAGATTTGCGGAACATAATATTGAAAGAAGAATTAAAAACCGTTTCCGGATTCCAGCAGCTGCCTGATAATATCCCGGCTGAGCTCAAAGAGAAGATAAGAATGTGGGCTACTCTTATGACCCAGCCCATAGAAAGGACAGTAATCGAGACAGCCAAAATAAGAGACGCTTTTAAGATTAATGCGCAGCTGGCGTTTCCCGGGCTTACCCCTTCCGATATAGACAGGCTTGTGGATGATAAGCTTCAGATAATTCTTAATTATGAAGGCTATCACAGTCCTTTTACAAGAGATGAGGACAGGGTGTCCCTGAGAAAGCTTATGGGCAATTACCGGCATCTTGAAGTTTACTGGGGCCCTGTCGGAGATTCTGATTATGTGTCCGGCGCGGGGCAGGATAGTGTTGAATATTCGAAAAATTCGGATTGCGGCCTCCATAAATATAATCCGGAGAAGGGTTCGATAGAGCTTATCG
>JAFGBE010000093.1 GCA_016933315.1 Candidatus Auribacterota bacterium | reverse complement strand
GATTCTTTTCAACCCTTCAATACCCGAAGAAGAAACGCAATCGCAAATCATCCTGGAGAGTTCCCCCGGGCGTTTTTTAGCGGAAGACGCGTACTTCATCGCAAAATTTGTGGTTAAATCGCCATGATCCCTGTTCCTGGGGATATCAAAATCAACTGAGACTCCCTCGCACTGGCCGTCTCCCATAATCTTTTTATAACAGGCCAGGATAGCCCCGGCTATTGTTTCTTTCAGCCCGATTTTCATAAAAACTCAGCATCTCCCCACAAACGCTCAAGACTATAGCGCTGTCTTATTTCGTGATAAAAAATATGGACTATAACATCACCATAATCCTTTACAACCCATCTTGAACTGCCTATGCCTTCGCTTCTTATACAGACGATATTCCTGTCTTTAAGCTCTTTTTCTATAAAATCACCTATTGCGTCAACATGCTTTTCGGATCTCCCTGAACAGATAACAAAATAATCCGCAATTGATGAGATATCCTTCACTTTCATTATCGTTATATCAAATGATTTTCTCTCTTCCGCCATTTTTACGCATAAATTAGCCAGTTCCCGCGAACTTGTTCTCTTTTTTCTAACAGTTCTTCTCAAAGTCGTTTTTTTCAATGCTGTAAAGTCTCCTTTCCTTAATATACTTTTTCACACCTTCATTCAGGCATGACATCTTATCAATTTTCCCTTCCGAAATCTGCCTGCGAATCACAGATGAGGATATGTCTATATCTCCGCCTCCGATAAAATTAACCTTAAGTTCGGGAATTTCAGATAACACACTGTCAATCTCTCCGGAATCCGTCCCCTTCCTGGGATATACTATAAACTCACAGAGGCCCGGAAGGCTCCCGGGTTCTTTCCATGACATAATACTGCTTAATGAATCGGCGCCTAAAATAAAAAACAGCTGTCCGTTTACAGTCTCAGATTTAATATATCTTAATGTATCAACCGTATAAGACACACCTTTTTTTTCTATCTCGTACACATGCACATTGAATCCTTTTATACCTTTAACGGCAATATTAAGCATGGCAACCCTGTCCTTCGCATCGGAAACCGACTGGCCTTTTATGGGCTGGATATAACACGGAACAAAAGAAACCTCATCAAGCGAAAACCGGCTCTTTGCTTTCCGGGCAATTTCAATATGTCCATTATGAACGGGGTCGAAAGAACCGCCGAAAATACCTATTTTCATAAATACTAATCTCGAATCTGGCCATCACCTTTAATCACATATTTGTAAGTGTTGAGTTCTTCAAGTCCCATAGGTCCCCTGGCATGAATTTTATCGGTGCTGATACCTATCTCAGCTCCCATCCCAAACTGCCCTCCATCAGTAAACCTGGTAGAAGCATTCAAATATACAGCGGCAGAATCCACCATATTGAGAAATTTCAAAGCGGATGCCTGATTTTCGGTAACAATGGCATCTGAATGCATGGAGCCGTATTTATTTATGTGTTTTATGGCTTCTTCGACCCCATCCACAACCTTAATCGACAAAATCAAATCCAGATATTCCTCATACCAGTCATCCTCGGTAGCAGCTTTGATTCCTCTTAATATCTTCATGGTCTCAGGGCAACCCCTCAGCTCGACTTTCTCTCCTTTAAGCATATCCGCCGCCTGAGGAAGGAATTTTTCCGATACAGCCTTGTCAACAAGCAACGTTTCCGCGGCATTGCAAACCCCGGGCCTCTGGCATTTAGCATTTTTTATTATTTTCAGCGCTTTATCTAAATCAGCATCTTTATCGACAAAGATATGGCAGACACCTTTATAATGCTTGATAACAGGTATCGTTGACATTTCCGTTACCGCCTTTATCAAACTTTCCCCGCCTCTCGGGATAACCAGGTCAATCAGCGAATCCAATTTCAATATTTCGGCAACCGCGCTTCTTTCCTTTGTTTCCACGAACTGTATAATATTCTCAGGGCCTCCGCAACCGGCTATAGCATTTCTCATACAATCAGCAATAGATTTATTGGAGTAAAAAGCTTCTTTGCCGCCTCTTAATATTACCGCATTACCGGCTTTGATGCACAGGCCGGCCGAATCAGAAGTAACATTGGGCCGGGATTCATATATAATCGCGATAACACCGATCGGAACACTGATCTTAAAAATCTGCATTCCGTTTGGCCTCGTTCTTTTATCCAGCATTCTTCCAACCGGATCATCCAGCGCCGCGACTTCTTCCAAGCCGGCAGCCATCTGCTCTATTCTTCTCTCATCAAGCAGCAGCCTGTCTATCAGCGCCTTTGATAAGCTGTCTTTTTCCGCCGCCTTAACATCTTTTGTATTGGCTTCCAATATTATCCCTTTATTTTTTCTTATGGAAACAGCAATCTTTTTCAGCAGACCATTCTTCTGATCAGCGCTCATTAAAGCAAGTTTCCTTGAAGAGTCTTTTGCCTGCCCGGCCAGCTGCTTTACATATTCTTTTATTTTTTCGGAACTCCGCATCTATTTTCCCCTCGTTTCGCCGTATATAACCATATTATTGCGGTGAACCACCTCGTCAAACACTTTTCCTCCGAAAACACCCCTGATTTGGGATGTTTTTAACCCTGCAATCTTCCTTGCGTCGCCGGAAGAATAATTCACCTGGCCTTTTCCTATGTCGTTTCCTCTCTCATCTTTTAAAATTACAATATCTCCGGCGGAGAAATCGCCCTTTACCGATGTAATGCCGGATGCAAGCAGGCTCTTTCCCCTATCTTTCAGGGCGATAACCGCACCTGCATCTATAACCAAAAACCCGGACGACCGTTTAAAATGAGCTATCCAGCGTTTTTTCCCCTTCATCTTATGCCGGGATGAAAGGAAAAGGGTCCCCACATCTTTTCCGGCCAGAATATCCGAAATAATATTTTGTTTTTTACCGTTGGCTATAACAGCAAACTCTCCCGCGTCTACAACCATTTTGGCGGCCTGGATTTTTGAATACATCCCCCCTGTTGAGAGATACGAGCCTTTCCCGCCGCAAATTTTTTCAATACCCACATCTATGTTGTTCACAATACTTATACGCTTTGCATTCTTTTCAACCTTGGGGTCTTTATCCATCAAGCCTTCCGTATCCGTCAATAATATAAGCAGCTCGCTCCCAGTCATCTGGGCGACCAGCGCAGAAAGCCTGTCATTATCACCGAACTTAATCTCCTCAACCGAAACTGTGTCATTCTCATTGATAATAGGCACCGCTTTTTTTTCGATAAGCGTCAACAAAGTGTTTTTTGCGTTTAATTGGCGCTTCCTGTCAGATAATCCGTCATCGGTCAACAATACCTGCGCGGTCACGACACCTTCTTCGGCAAAGGCATCTTCATAATATCTCATTAACTGCGTCTGCCCCACGGCGGCTGCAGCCTGTTTCTGCCTGAGGGTTAATTCTTTATTGCCAAATTCTAATTTCCATCTTCCCGCCGCTATAGCGCCAGAACTTATAATCATCACATTAACGCCTTTTTCCCTGATTTCACAAACCTGGCGCACAATCGAAGATATAATGTTCTTTTGTATTCTGCCGCAGGAATCCGTTAAGACATTCGTCCCGATTTTAAGCGTCAGGCTTTTAACGTTTTCCAGATGTTTTCTCATATATTTTTATTCTCTATTAAATCACTGACTTCTTCAACAAGTTTTTCCAGGTTAACCCTTTGTTTTGCGGAAACGGCGATAACCGATTCTTTCCTGACTCCTGCGGCTTTTATGAATTCGCTTATCTCCTTCTTGCTCTCAATCAGGTCTACTTTGTTTAAAACGATCAAAAAAGGCTTTTGAATAAGCTCTTTCTTGTGGTATTTCAACTCTTCAAACAGGATTTTATATTCATCCGACGGCTTTCTGTTCTCAAACGGCCGCAGATTAATAACATACAATATTGCCCTGGTTCTTTCAATATGCCTTAAAAAATCATGCCCGAGCCCCGCATTCCTGTGAGCCCCATGAATAAGACCCGGAATATCCGCTACAGTAAAACTTTTATCATTATTCACATAAACAACGCCTAAATTCGGCACCAGCGTGGTAAAAGGATAATCTGCGATTTTAGGCCTCGCCGATGAAATTGCCGATATTAATGTCGATTTCCCCGCGTTGGGAAAACCGACAAGCCCTGCGTCAGCAACTATTTTAAGCTCAAGCAACAACCTGACATTTTCACCGGGTTTCCCCTTTTCAACATATCTCGGCGCTTGATCCGTAGCTGTCTTAAAACTGGCATTTCCCCTGCCGCCCACACCACCCTTAGCGGCAATATAAGCCTGTCCATCGTTAACCAAATCGCAAAGTATAATTCCTGCTTCAGCGTCTTTTACAACTGTCCCTATGGGAACTTTACTGATAACATCTTTGCCGTTTTCGCCCGTCATCATTTTCCCTTTGCCGTTTTCACCCCGCTCAGCCTTTAACCGGGGGTTATAATAAAAATCCAAAAGCGTATAAAGGTTCTTATCCGCAATTAAAACAACATCACCGCCGTCCCCTCCGTCCCCTCCGTTAGGACCACCCCTGGGAACATATTTTTCCCTGCGGAAACTCATACACCCGTTCCCTCCGTCACCCCCGCAGGCGACTATTTCAATCCTGTCAATAAATGATTTCGGTTTTGTCATAGAAAACACTCCTGAAAATAAAAAAAACACGGATGAACTATATTGCCGGTCACCCGTGTTATTCAAAATTTTTCATTTTAAAAATTACTTATTGCTCGAAGGTAATACACTCACATTTTTTTTGTTAAAATGCACCACACCGTCAACCCTGGCAAATAATGTATCGTCGCTTCCGCGCCCAACATTCATTCCGGGCTTAAATTTCGTGCCTCTTTGGCGCAGGATAATACTTCCGCACCTTATTTTCTGACCACCATAAATTTTCACACCCAGGCGTTTTGATACACTATCTCGCCCGTTCCTGGTGCTTCCCATCCCTTTTTTATGCGCCATATAAAAATCCTCCGTTACTATTTCGCGGAAATCTCCGAAATTTTAACACTAAGGCATTTCTGCCTGTGCCCTACTTTTCTTTTTGAATCTTTTCTCCTCCGGTAGAAAAAAGCAATCAGCTTTCGGCCTTTTTTCTCGGCTAAAACTTCACCGGCAACTTTGGCATCTTTTACCAGGGGCGTCCCGATTTTCACATCATTTTTATCAGCGATAAGAAGCACCCTTTCAAAATCAATTTTTTCCCCCGGTTTCTTCCCGGTAAGTTCGATATCAATAATATCGTCTTTTTCAACTTTATATTGCTTGCTTCCAGTTTCAATCACTGCGTACATTTTATTTGGCCTCCGAATAACTTCTTATATAAATACAACACAGGTTGGAAAGTATATATTCTTAATATACCTGTGTCAAGCCAAAAATTTACTTATTCCGGCACATTACGCCCTATAAAAACAAGGGGCTCATTTTTCCTGGAATTCATACCGCAGGCCGGGGTGTATTCACATAAAAAAACCCGGCTGCCTTTAAATGGGGGGGGTGATAATTAAAAAGCCAGCCGGGTTTACATTAAATTAAACGTTATTTCTTTCTGGCGACAAAAAGTAACCCCAGGATTCCTCCCGCAAGCAACGCTATGCTTGATGGTTCAGGAACTGTCCCCGCTGTCACATCGTCCACATAGAAAGAAGGGTCTTCTCCTAAAAATCCCTGAAGCTCAACTCCTATCTGCCTGATATCGCTAATGTTCGATGCGCCGCTCAGGTCCCAGTTTATCGTCTGCCAGGTATCATTGTTCTCAAGCTCAAATTCCTGCCCTGCCCAGAAATCCCAAGCACTGCCGGACCTTACAGTTAATTTGGCTTTTACATAATATGCATTGGAAGGAACAAATATATTCATCGAATATGCCGAATTGCCGGCCAGGTCTAATACCTCATCCTGGTCTCTCCTGATATGAATTTTAGCCCAGTCGCTTGCATCTACCTCTACAGTACTGGTATCCAACTTCAGATTCTGATCCGCATTCCATACCAGAGTAGGAACTCCGTAACCCCATGCTTCTGCTGTCCAGCTCTCTGTATCGCTTTCAAAACCGTAATAGACACCTGTTGCCGCTTGAACTACGGTTTGAGAAGAAAGCATGATACAAATAATGCTTACTGAAAGTAAAACAACTCTCTTCATTTTTTACCTCCCTTATTTTTTATGTAAATATACCCGAGTATACTCTGTTGTTGTATATTTACTATACAGGTTACAAGCAATAGATTATTTAAGAGCGATATAGAATATATCTGTGTATACTCTCTTTAGCTTAAAATATAGCCCC
This sequence comes from Candidatus Auribacterota bacterium, assembly GCA_016933315.1. Lineage (GTDB taxonomy): Bacteria > Auribacterota > UBA6266 > UBA6266 > UBA6266 > UBA6266. Next base: position 11,348 of record JAFGBE010000093.1, on the reverse strand, counting down.
TTAACTAAAATTTGTCAAGGGGCCATTTGAAAAAAAAATTTTTACAGGCGTTTTAAATCTATTTCTTTACCGTTGGGATCACAGTAAATCACTTCCTCAAAATTTTTATTATAATCCCCCGTTATTTCAATCTCAACCCTGGCTTTTCTCTCAAGCATCTTTAAATCGCGATAATGCTCAAGTTTTTTTGCAATTTCCGGGTTGCATAAAATCTTTAATTTCTGGATCTTGGATTTCCCCAATATCCTGCGCGTATTCCTTATTATTTCAAGGCTTATTGTTATGGAATTTTTTATAACACCTTTGCCGGAACAGCATTTGCATGCCTCATACATGTCCTCTATCCAGCTCTCTTTCACCCGCTGCCGTGTCATTTCCACCAGTCCAAGGGGGGAAATCGCCGATATAGATGTCTTTGCCCTGTCTTTTTTAAGAAATTCTTCGAGCTTCCTTAAAACCGCCTTCTGGTTCCTCCTGCTTTTCATATCAATGAAATCAATTATAATTATCCCGCCGATATTTCTCAGTTTAAGCTGCAGCGCAATCTCTTCGGCAGCTTCCATATTCGTCCTGTGGACAGTATCCTCAAGGCTTTTACTCCCGACATGCTTTGAGGTATTCACATCTATCGTCGTTAAGGCTTCCGTGCGGTCTATTACAATAGAGCCTCCGCACCTCAGCCAAACCTTCCTGCTTAACGCTTTACTTATCTCTGATTCAATCCCGAATCTGTCAAACATCGGCTCCCGGCCATCATAGAACTTAACCTTGTCCCTGGCTTCCGGATAAATAATGCTTACAAACCTTTTAACCACCCTGAATTCCCTCTTGTCATCAATAAGAATTTCATCTATGTCATCTGCCATTACATCTCTCAATGTCTTAAGAACTATATCCAGTTCCTTATGCAGGCAGGCAGGTGTTTTGCTTATTATGTTTCTTCTTCTTATTCTCTTCCACTCCCCCAGCAGGTATTTAAGGTCTCTTTTGAATTTTTTTGTTTCCTCGCCGCCTCCTACTGTCCTGATAATAATCCCCATCCCTTTCGGGATTTTAAGTTCGGAAAGGACGCTCCGCAACCTCGTTCTTTCCTCCTTATTGCTGATTTTCCTGGATATTCCGGATTTTGCCGAATTCGGCATAAGAACAAGGTATCTTCCCGGAAGGCTGATGTTTGTAGTAATTCTGGCCCCTTTTGACCCAATCTGGTCCTTTACTACCTGGACCAGGATATCCTTGTCCTTCTTAATGAGATTTTCTATTTTTCCGGACGACGACTTGTTGCCATTCTGGGGAAAAGGTTCTATTTCCTCGTCCAGCAGTTCCTGGCATGCCTCGGAATCCAGCACATCCGAACTGTGAAGAAACGCATTTTTTTCCAATCCTATATTCACAAATGCCGCCTGCATGCCGGGAATAACATTATCAACCTTTCCCCTGTATACATTACCCACAATTTTTCTGTTATCCGTCCGCTCAAGGGAAAAATCCTCAAGGGCATTGTTTTTCAAAACAGCAATCCTTTTCTCTCCACCTTCAACGTTTATTAGTATTTTCTGCATCTTTCCTTCTCCAATTAAAATGTTTTCTGCAAAACACAAATTTTAATACATCTTCTTCGGTATAATCGAACAATTCACAAATAACAACCCTGGGGTTAATATACTTCTGATCCTCAAGGTTTATCCTTAAAAACAATTCCACTCCGTCACCTTTTTTCCCCAGCAACTTAATCTCCTGTACCGACTCTCTGAGATTCGCTTCCCGACCGTTTTTCTTCCGGAAAGACCATGCTTCCCCCGAATTGAATCTATCAAGGCGCCCGGAGATATATTCGGGAGATCTATCAATCGTTACACTATAACTGCATGAAACAGGCTCGCCAGAGCCGGTTTTGCAATCCAATGAGTCAAGGCGCACTACCTTTAGGCCTACGGGAAGATTCCTGCTTATTTCGCCGGGCCACAATTCCGTATCCGGCCGGCCGGCAACTTCAAAATCAAAATATTCGGAATCGCTTTCGAACCCAAGGGATAAAGCCTGACAAAACGACACTTTCGGATGAGGATTAAATCCCTGGCTGAATCTTAATTCCTCCACTACTAACCTAAGAGCTCGCATAACCATTCTCGCGACATCAAGATGCGGCACAAAACGGATTAAGCCCTTTTTTTCATATAATGCCCTGTATACATAGGAAATATCACTCATATTTCAATCATAGTCTGTTTGTGCGGGAATAAAGGTCTTAAAGAAGGCTGGTTTTCAGAAATGACGTTATTATGGCCGTTCAAGCAAATTTTGGATCAAATGCAACCCGTTTTTCTAACCGGCAACAGTACTCTTCAGGCAAAAGATAATCAGGACTAATATAAATAAAGTCATTTAGAAAAAAAAATTCGGCACAATTTACTCTTAATATTAACCTCTTGTGCTCCAGCATAATACAGAAAACCTTTATCCTTTAAGGCACCAAACAGATACCTTTCTATTCAAAATTATAGTTTATTAAACTACAAAACCGCCTTGTTGTCAATTAATTACGACAGGCCGCACCGCAGTTGCCGCAAATACCGGTTTTCCTGCAATCAGGCGTTAACTGCCCCTTGCCGGCATTTACCCTCTCGGACAACAAATACTGCTCATTTACACCATAATCCATATGGCCCCATGGAAGGGTATCCCCGGGTCTTATCGCTGTCTTCATCTCAACTCCACATTCAGAAAAAGCTTTTTTCCATATATTATAATCAAAACAGTCAGTCCACTGGTCAAAGCCGGCGCCCATTTCAACCGCCCTGATTGAAACTCGCAGCAGTTCTCTGCCACCCCGGGCAAATAAAGACTCCAGAAAACTCATTTCGGGGTCATGGAAACTGAGCTTTACCTTTTTGCTTTTTACCGCGTTCCTGACCCTGCGATGCTTAATCTTAAGGTCTTCGATCCTGTTCATTTCCTCCCACTGGAATGGAGTATGGGCTTTGGGAACAAAGTTTGAAACAGTGATATTGAGTTTTACCCCATTATACCCGGCTTTCCCCGCTTCGGAAAGTATCCTTTCGGCAAGCAAACCTATCGCATCAACATCATCATATGTTTCAAAAGGAAGTCCCACCATAAAATAAAGCTTAATCAATTTCCATCCCTTTTCAAAAGCATACAGACAGGAATTCAGTATTTCCTCATCCGATAAATCCTTATTTATTATTTTTCTCAGGCGCTCTGTCCCCGCTTCGGGGGCAAAAGTCAAACCGCTTTTTCTTGTCTTGCTGACCTGGCCGGCAAGATCTATGCAAAACGAATCACATCTCAATGAGGGAAGGCTTACAGACACATTTTTGCCGGAAAATATCCGGTTAAGGTCCTCGCAGAGTTTCTTAATTGCACTATAATCTCCTGAAGACAGTGAAAGAAGGGATATTTCCTCGTAACCGCTTCTGCCGATTTTTTTGCCTGCTTCCCCGATTACTTCGGCAAGAGCTTTTTCCCTTAAAGGCCTGTTGATCATCCCTGGCTGGCAAAACCTGCATCCCCTTGTACATCCCCTCATTATTTCCACAACCACCCTGTCATGGACAGTCCGGATATTCGGTATAATAATGTCAGATAAATCATCCACAAACACACTGTTTTCTACATTCTTTCTGATTTTTTTGCCTTCAACCTTGAACTGGGGGATATAAACAGAACTGCTGTCTTTTGATAACTTTTCCAAAGCCATTTTTCTGCCGGACAAAACCAGTTTTCTGTTATTCCTGAACCATTCCAGAAAATCCAATATAGCCGTCTCCCCGTCTCCGGGAATCATGACATCAAATATGTCCGCATAAGGCTCCGGCTGAGAAATGCAAGCTCCGCCGGCAATTATAATGGGCATACCATCTGCCCTATCCCTGGAAAGCAGAGGGATTCCCGCGTGAGCCAGCATACAAAGCACATTCGTGATACAAAGCTCGTACTGCAATGAAAACCCGATAACATCAAAATCCCCGACCGGGATCTTGTTTTCCAGGGAAAATAGCCCAACGCCTTTTTTCTTCATTTCAGACAGCATATCTTTCCACGGACAATAGACCCTTTCCGCGGAAAACCCATCCCTTTTATTGACAATACTGTATAAAATCCTATTCCCCAAATTACTCATGCCTATCTCATAAATATCAGGGAATGCAAGGCACAGGTTTACATTTGAAGAGTCAAACGGTTTTGCAGAGGAATTAATCTCTCCACCGATATATCTCGCGGGTTTCTCCACAAAAGGAAGGATCTTTTCAATAACTGAAGTGGGCAGTGCCATTATTTAACGCTTTTCCATAGGTCCAAAGCGGAAACTATCTCATTGAGGGCCGCCTTTGAAGAAATAGTGCAGCCGGTAATGGAATCGAACTTTACTTTGCCCGACTGATAAGAGTCATAATTCCAGCCTTTAAACTGATTAATAAAACCGGGATTCTCTATCCTTGTTCCCAACCCCGGTGTTTCAGATTGAGATAACACCTTAACCCCGGCAATATTGCCTTTGCCGTCTACGCCTATCATAAGTTCAATATCACTGGAATATCCGTAATTGGAACATATAAAGACATATCCCAGAAGCTTTCCTTTTTGCTTAACAAGAAAATACTTTTCAACTATTTTGGGCAGATTGCCGCTTTTTTCCTCAAAATTGTCAGCTTCAGGGAATATTTCCTTTAGCCTTTTCTCTTCATCCGCTTTCTGCCGGGCTTCGATGGAGGGCCTTGACTGTTTATAAACGGCGCCCAGGCATAAACCAGCAATAAGGCACACAATCGAAAGAGTTAAGGTTATTTTAAGCCCGTTTTTCATAATCAATATAGTTTAGCGGTTCAGCAGTTGAAAATATTAAGATTCAAGACTACCGGTCTGCTCAGCTACTAACCTGCTGAACTATAATCAGCTGCTCCATTTTTTCAGGTCTTCATCTTTCAGCGGTTCCACCCTGAAAGAAAAATCTACCGTCTGCCCGCCTATATTCAATTTCAAAGAAGTGCTCAACCTGGTTAACAGAAGCCTGTATGGAACCTTCAGGTTATGGCCTTCGAAGTCTATTGCAACATTAGTATCGCCGAGTATAGGTTTTGCGTCGTTTACAGCCCTGACCAAATGGTCAAACATCTCTAATTTGGAAATGAGCTCCTGGTCGAATTTATATTCATTACCGCACCTGTCACATTTCAAAATGCTGTTTTTCTTTATCTGAGGGACTAGAAACGCAACGGTGCCGTCACAATTTTTGCTGACACATTTAAACTCTATTTTCTGGCCTTTTGTCACTTTGTTCACCTCCATTGATTTAACTCAACAATTCAATTGTTCAACAGGTTAGCAAGTATGAAAATAAAAATCAAAACTATTTAACCACTTAACTGTTTTTCACTGCCGAACCTTTTTAACTTAATATCATATGATGTATTTGGAATCAGGTTTATCTATTTTTTCTATTTCCGCTTTCTTCTCCTCAAAACCGGGACGCCCCATCAATGCATATGTCAATTTTTTCCCTTCTTCAACACCCGGCTGATTAAAGGGATCTATTTCAAGTAGATAGCCCGCAAAAGCTGTAGCAAGTTCAAGCATATACAGCAATTGCCCTATTGAATTCCCGGATATTTCAGGCAGCCATATCGTTGCATTGGGCCTTTTTGCTTTCGTCAAAGCAAGCGTCGTCGCTTTTTGTTCGGCATGGAAAAGCTCACCCATGGTATGTCCCGACAGGTAATTTATGCTTTGCCTGTCTTCAAAACCGGCCGGGATTTTGATGTCTTTTGCAAATTTTTTCAAACCCACAAATATAAAATATTTATCATTAGGACCTTCTACGTATAGCTGCACCTGTGAATGCTGATCGGTGGCGCCCAGCGCCTTAACAGGAGTTTGCCCGACAAAAACCGAATTGCCTTCCACTATCCTTGTCTTGCCCAGGCTTTCAGCCCACAACTGTCTATACCAATCGGCAACATCTCTAAGCTTGGTTGAATAAGGCATCATAACTGAAATCTTTTTATTCTTCTTAACATCTAGTATGTAATGCAGTATGGCATACATATAGGCCGGGTTTCTAAGATAGTCCCGTTCTCTGCAGCGCATATCCATTTTTTCTGCACCGGCAAGAAGCTCATGGATATCAATGCCAGTTACCGCGGCAGACAAAAGCCCTACAGGAGAAAGCACTGAAAATCTTCCGCCGACGTTCTGCGGAATACAGAAAGTTTTATACCCTTCTTCTTCAGAAATAGCTTTTAAATCCCCTTTTTCAGGATCGGTCGTCGCTATAATGTGCTCCCTGTATTTTTTTCCGTACATTTTCTCGAGCATTGACCTGACAATGAGGAACTGAGACATTGTCTCAGATGTGCCGCCGGATTTTGTTATGACATTAAATACTGTCTTTCTTAAATCAATTCCTTCAAGCAATGAGCTGAATACTTCAGGATCAATATTATCCATTACAAAAAGCTTCGGAAGCCCTTTTTTGCGTTTGTATGGATCCGTCAGGGCCGTATTCAATGCTATATTTCCAAGCGCCGACCCGCCGATACCCAAAACGACAAAATTCTCGTATTTATCTTTTATGGATTCGGCAAACTCGCTTATCTCAGAAGCGATGTCGCGGGTGAAAGGAAGCTTCACAAACCCGGGATTCCCTTCCTTGCGGATAGTTTCTATCTTTGAAACCGCCTTTGATATGTTCCCTCTCAGCGATTCAATATCTCTCTCTTCACAACCATTATCCTGTCCGACAATACCCGCAAGCGAATTATTAAAATCAAACAATATATCTTTTGCCATACTTCCTCCCGTACACGCCAACTAGAATTGAATTATTATATTATCACTTCTCTTCAAAGACAATATTTCTGCGGCACTTCCGCAATTAGCGGCGATTTCAAACATACCGCTGCTGTTCCAATAGCAAACCAACTCCCCTTTTTTGACATCAGAGTATTTCCTTCCGCAACAAATATCCATCGATTGTATCTTAATCCTCGCAGGTAATTTCTTATTCAAAGACATAATAAAATCTTTGCCGGCATTGGTAGTTATATTACCGAAAATATCTATATTTACCGCTTTCAAATACAGTTTGCCGTCTTTATACTCCGGTTTTTCAAACTCCAATACCCGTATATCCATGACTTCCGGCCCGAACTCGGATATATCAACCCCGTTGCTGAGCCATGCGGCCGCAGGGGCAAAGACATCCCTGCCATGAAAAGTGTCGGAAACGGGCAAGCGCATATATTCAGTATTGCTGATTTCAACAGTTCTTTTAATGGCATCTTTTTCAGCCAGAGGATATAACAAACCATTATCCGGGCCGATAAACAAATAATTGTTCGTCTGTATAATTAATTGCCTTCTCTTTCCTCCTACCGATGGATCTACCACTGCCACATGAATAGTGCCGGGAGGAAAATCCGAATACACATTCAATAAAGTATATGCACCCTCTTCTATATTACCCCGCTCTATGTTGTGCGTTATATCCACAATACGCACTTCCTCGTTTACGCTTAATATCGAAGCCTTCATGGCAGCAACATAAAAATCTTTAATGCCAAAATCAGTCAAAAGTGTAATTATTCCGGTTCTTTTCATCTTTAACATTAACCCTTAAATAAGACCACAACCAGCTCATTTTACCAGAATGGTTTTATCAGGCAAGTAATATTACAGCAAAATATTACTATCCGGACTATCTGAGGAAATTCTTAAAAACCAGAAGAAAAACACATGCAAGAAATGAAATAATCGTACTGATCTCGGGTACAACATAAAAAAAAGCAGAACTGGAACCTGTATCGCCGTTATCCGGAAAAAAATAAAGGGCATTGATATTCCACCTGCCTATTTCCTTTATCTCATTCCAATTGGTAATACTGATTATTAATTCCCTTTGGTCAGACACCCTTCCGCCGTCAAAATACGACACGATATCGGGACTCAACCACCAGGAGGCAACAAAGGCTGAGCCCTCTCCGGGAAGCATAAGGTGGATATAGGGTGTTTCTTCGATTCCGAATTCCGATTTTGGATTGCCCGATATGTCGCTTGTATACAAATACTCAAAGACAGCCATACAGGGAGAAACATATAATATAAAAAAAATAATGGCCAGTATTTTCAAAAGTAGCTTCATCTCATTTATAACTAACATTATACTATGATGTTATATCCGCATCAAGGCATAAAAAAATGGGGAAGGGTATCCCCCTTCCCCATCGCAATGCAAATAATCCCTGAATTATGCCTTGTTTCTCTTAAATACGAAAATGCCCGCAAGGCCCAATCCAAGTAACAGCAGGCTTGCCGGCTCAGGAACTGGCTGTGTATCCGCATAAGAATCATCAAAATAAACCGTCCCGCTTGCCCCCGATGCAGTATCTCTAACTAAAACCGTGTAAGAGAGCTTTGCCGCTCCTGTAGGCGCCACTCCGCTCAAAGAAAGTGCTTCCCATCCGTTTGTTGCCGTAGTCCTGTTGGCAAGAAGAGCGCTTCCTACTGTTGCGCCGCCGCTATCCTGGAATTTTAATTCCAAAACGGCTTCGGCATTATTGAGCGCAGTAGGAATATTAATAGGCTGATAAGCATAAAAAGTCTGTCCTGCCGTAACACTCTCGCTCACCCACTGGCCCCAGCCTCCCCATCCCGAACCTGTAATAGTTATCTGCCCGGATGAAGAACCTGACTTTGCATTGCTGCTCTGCGTTCCAGCTACATCAACATCAGAAAACATATGCCACCAATTATCAGGCACGTTTGCCCCCTGATAATCAACCCATGATTCGAACCCGGGGTTATCAAGCATATTAGCCTGGGCTGATGCAGGAAGGATAAACATAGCAACTGCAAGAACCGAAAATAAAACTTTTCTCATGTTTCCCCCTTTCCCCACATTTGCAAATGTAAACGGTTACATATTTAAGGCATAAAAATAAGGCTAAGCAAAACACCTGATGTAATCGGTTACATTCATATCTAAATTTTAATGAAATTTTACCACCTGTCAAGCTGAATTTCGCTTTGTCGACGACAAAATTTTTTCCGTTACCCTATTGACAAAATCAACATGTAGTGCTAAGATAGTATACCGGTTGTAAACCTGTTCTATTTAAAGGAGGTGCTTTATGCACAAACTGTTTCTTGTATGCTTTGCTGTAATATTCGCTGTTGCAGCACAAGCGGCAAATGCTGATGTCATATTCGATGACTTCGAAAGCGGAATCGATTGGGTAAACAGCAGCGCTTCTAACTATTGGTGGAAATATTCGGATACCGGAGATATATTTACGCCAACCCTATCTTCGAGCGGAGCCCCGCAGGGCAGCAATTATCTGGATATCCAGGCCACCGATAATAACTATAATTACTACACCGGCGGAACCGGACATTACAAAGAGATGGATCTCAGCGCTTACGATTCACTGCGCCTGCTGGTAAAGGGTGATTCATCCTGGGGAAGCCTGAAGATAGAATTAAAGGAAAAAGACGGAGATATGTTCAAGTACGGCGAATGGACCGAAGATGAAAGCATTTGGCTGCCTATAAACTGGACAGGATGGCAGGAAGTCATAATACCGTTTTCAGCATTTGTAGATGACAACGCCGGAATAGGAAACAATGCCTGGACAGGCGATTTTGCGTCGGCTAACTTCATTGTTTCTGCTCCTGCAGGCGGAAGCGTAAGCTGGGGACTAGACAGCATAGGCGCTACAAGTGTCGTTCCCGAACCAAGCACAATAGCTCTTTTCGGAGCGGGAATCGCGGGGCTTTTACTGATTTCCAAAAAAAGAAGGTAATCCTACCTTCCCCCTAAAAATGGAAAAAGCCGCTGGAAACCAGCGGCTTTTTTCCGTTATTGAACCTATTTTTACCTTCTTTTCGCATAGAAACTGATTATCCCTGCAAGCCCAATGCCCAAAAGGACAATACTGCTGGGTTCGGGAACAGCTTCAACCGTAAGGTCATCAAAAACACCTCTCCCGTCTCCTGCTCCGGTATTATTCATCTCCCACTTAAACGTAATCCTCGTAATACCGGTTCCGTAGTCGGAAGGCTTAACCTGAGCAATAAACTCATTCCATGCATCATCTACCATATCGGCGCCCGTGATATTTCCCGATGACCACGTGCCCACTATGGAATCATCGGATCTCTTGAACTGGGCTTCCAGACTTGCATATACCCCATTACGCATTGTTTCTCCGCTCGCTACATCATCATACAGGTAACCGCCAACCGTATATGTAGCGTCCGGATTAATACCGTCAATGTGCTGCCAGCCTGAAAATGCCCACCAGCCACCTACCGCATAGCTGCTGCCGTTATGGCCCCAGTCATAAATCTGCGTATTTCCCTCGTTCCATGTGTCCCAACCGCTTAAACTGCCGGTTTCAAACCCTCCATTGCTAAGCAGATTTGCGCTTGCAAACGTAGGTAAAAATAGAGCCAGCACTACTAATCCTACCAACTTCCTCATTCCTTCACCCCCTGGTTTGGTTGTTATTTACTCGTCACGTTTCGAGTTATTAATTCACATTATTAGCATATGGTGTATTTGTTGTCAAGGATGTTTTTTTATTACCGTCGGTAAAAATATAATGGCTGGTTTTGATATTTATAAATACGTGTTGATATAGATACGTTACGATATATAGGTGTACTCTAATCTTAAAAATACATACCGGTGCAGACAGTTTAAAAATGAAAGATTATAATAGAAATGCTTATTTCGAATAAGAAGCTGTGGAGCCGCGTATAACCAGCTTGGGTTTCAGGATAATATGGTGAGTTTTGTGGTTCTCTTCTTCATTATAATTAATTACCAATTTTGCCGCTTCCTGCCCCATTTCAAATAAGGGTTGTTTAACCGTAGTCAACCCCGGTATCAGAAACCCGGCCTGCAAATTGTCATCAAAGCCTACAAGAGAGATATCTTTGGGTACGGACAATCCTTCGGACTGCAATTTTTTCATTATGCCTATTGCCATATCGTCGTTCGACGCAAAAATCGCCGAAGGGCGCTGCTCAAGCTTCAGGAGCTCTTCCCCTGCTTTTTCACCGCTTTCCACTGTAAAATCCCCGTCAAAAATCCAGTCGGGGTTATATTTCAGGTGAAATCTTTCCAAAACTTCTTTAAAAACCTCAAATCTCTCTAGTCCGTCCGGGGTATTCATATTACCCTTTATCATGCCTACTTCAGTATGCCCAAGCTCCACAAGATGCTCAATAGCCTGGTAGACACCCTCATAATTGTCTACGCATACATAATTGACATCCCCTTCACCCAGATATTTATTTATAAGAACAAACGGAATATTATTTTT
>JAFGBE010000092.1 GCA_016933315.1 Candidatus Auribacterota bacterium | reverse complement strand
TATTATATGTTAACTGGGTTTTTTCAGCAAGGTTGGGCATCAGGATGTATTGATTATATGGGGAATAAAAAAAGCCCGGCATATTAACGCCGGGCTTTTTTCTTTGCGATTTATAGTTTTACTACATTAGTGGCTTGTTCACCTTTAGGGCCCTGCTGTACATCGAATTCAACTTGCTGGCCTTCCTCTAAAGTTTTGTAACCTTCGCCCTGAATAACACTGTGATGCACGAAAACATCCTTGCCGTCTTCAGAAGTAATAAACCCATAACCTTTTTGATTACTGAACCATTTTACTGTTCCTTTTGTCATTACTAACAACACCTCCTTTTTCACAGATTGTAGTAAACCGCCGAAGCAATAAAAAAAACCGCAAGGTAATCATCTTTCACCTTTGCGGCTCTAAGACTTCAGTACCTCTTGTTTACTACTAAAAAAAGTTTAGTCTAAAGAAAGGTTTTTGTCAACTATATTTACTATGCGCGGGTGAAGTGTTAAAATAGCACATAAAACAGGGAGGTGGTTATGGCTGATTTAATCGGCGGAGTAAAAAAGCTTTCCTCACCCATGTTTGTCATCTTCGTAGTATCAAAAATACTGGTAGGCGCCGGGCTTGGCATCTTGCTGGTTGCGTACCTCGCCTCTTATGGCTGGTGGTTCCTTGTTACCGGTATAGTGTTATCGCTGATATGCCTTATACTGGCGATAAAGAAAGTATAGCTCGCATCGCCGAGCTGCTTTTATTTTTACTTAAGCCTTTACCCTTTGTGATGAAGGGGTGTTGTGTGCCTGTTGACAGGACAGGCTTCTTCTGGTATTATTCCCTCTTTATATTTTAATAATTAATTGGCAAGGAGCAAGTTATGTCTGTAAAAACCATGTCAACATCTCACTGGCACTTAAGGGACTGGGGAGAGCTGTCGGGAAAAAATCGCGGCGGAAAAAGAATATCTGAGGGTATCTTTCTGGAAATAAAATCAAGGCTAATAAGAACCCTGTATTCAAAAAGCTTTAAGTTCCTGGTTCTTCTTGTGTATTTTTTATGCCTTATTATTTTTAGGGAAGTATGGGGGACATTCGGGATATCTTTGGGATATCTGTATATCCCGTTTATATTTTTGTCCGGATTCTGGTTCGGCCTGCCGGGCGGGATAATTGCGGCCGCCGCCGCATCGGCTACGATAGTTACGGAATTAATAGTTCTGAAAGACTTTCCTTACAGGGAATTAGCCGCGAAAGGCCTTGCGATGAGGATATTAGCGTATCTTTTCGGCGGTATCCTTGTGGGATATATCGCGAGCAAGATACAGTCTTCACAGGAAACGCTGAAGGAGATGGCTTATCATGACGGGCTTACCGGTTGTTTGAATTACAGGCACATTATCGAGTTGCTTGAAGGCGAAATAACCAGGAGCGAGAGGTTTAACAGGGAACTCGCCGTAATTATGCTGGATGTGGATAATCTCAAACAGATAAACGACACTTACGGGCATTTATTGGGCAATAAGGTGTTAAAGACATTTGCCGATATACTGAAAAAGAACATCAGGAGATTTGACCTTATAGCCAGGTTCGGAGGAGATGAATTCCTGGTTGTCCTGCCGGAAACCGATCTTAAAAAAACGCTGGAAATCCTGCATAGGGTGAAAAAGGAATTGATAAACACAAGGATAAAATCAAATTTACTGAAAGGCGAATCGGATTTATTTATTGAGTTCAGCGCGGGGGTAAGCGCCTTTCCCCATAACGGGAAAGGGTTAAAGGAATTGGTTAGCGGCGCCGACAGCGCCCTGTATCAGGCGAAGATAAAGGGGCGGAACCAGATAGTTTTCGAACGAAGGGCGGAATTGAGGATAAAACCTTACCCGGATTTTAAAATCGAATTTGGCGCTAAGGCGCAGGGAAAACCCGGTCCAATAGATATAGATAATATATCGACCGGCGGAATGCTTCTTGTAACAGCGGAACACCTTCCACCTGATGAGTTTAAATGCAGGTTATATTCCAAAGAAAAGCCCGTTGATGTTAAATGCAGGGTTTTGCATAAAAAAAGGAAGGATAAAGACCAGTATTACGTAGGGACATGTTTTGTGGATATCCCTGTCCATTTCCGGGAGGAGCTGGAGGGGATGAAGGATAAAAAAAGAAAAGCCTGATGAAATCACAGGCCGCTAAGCTTTTTTGCGATAAAAGTAACCCTTTTGCCCAATTCTCCGGCTATTTTCAGGTCGCTTTCCGTGGGGCTTTGATCGGCGTTTTCCCCGACGACCGCGGTTGGCCCGTAAGGAGTCCCGCCTGTTTTGGTATTCACAAGTTCTTTTATGCTGTAAGGCACGCCCACTATTATTGCCCCATGGTGTATTAATGTAAATGCCATTGATACAAGGGTAGTTTCCTGCCCTCCATGTAAAGACGCTGTGCAGCAAAAGACACCGGCGGGTTTGTTTATAAGTGAACCTTTTATCCACTGGGCGCCGGTTTGGTCCATAAAATTTCTCAACTGCGCGCACATATTGCCGAACCTGGTAGGGGAACCCAGTATGATGCCGTCGAGTTCCTCTGTGTCTGCGGCTTTTGCTATCTTAACTTTAGCCTGGGCCTCTTTGGCTTTTTTAATGCTCTCATTTGAACTTATGACGCTTTCCGGCAATAGGTCGGGGACAGTGTAAAGCAGAGCTTCTCCTCCCTCTTCATTAACGCCGCCGCAAACCGCTTTGGCCATTTTATAAGTGTTCCCGAACATGCTGTAGTAAATAATTCCGATTTTTGGTTTTGCCATACCGTACCTCCGTGAAAACCATTATAACAGATTACTTGACAAATTATAAAAATCCAAGTATATTGATAATGAGAACCATTATCAATAAGGGAGAACCTATGGGCAGATGCAGGGGAAATGCATGGTGGCAGGGCAGGTTTCGCGGCTGCGGGTACCGTGTAACGGCCGGCAGGGAAATTATCCTGGACGCGCTGACAAAAACAGATAAGCACTTAAGCGCTGAGGATATATACCTTAGCGTCAAAAAAGCCTGCCCGGGCATAGGGCTGGCTACGGTTTACAGAACGCTGGAAATACTTGTGGAGATGGGCCTGGTGCTTAAATTCGATTTTGGTGACGGGCGAGCTAGATATGAACTTGCTGAAAGCCCCGATAAAAGAGCCAATCACCATCACCATTTGATATGCACCAGTTGTAAGAGGGTAATAGATTATACCGATTTTATTGAGGATGAGGTCGAGCTGTTGAGGAAAACCGAGAAGGGTTTATCCGCGAAATATAATTTTGACATTAAAAATCATGTAATACAGTTTTACGGTATTTGCGAAAAATGCAGAAGAAAATAGAAAAGGGAGGTGATTGAAATGCCTGGTTTTGACGGAACAGGGCCATTAGGCCGGGGGCCTATGACAGGAGGCGGCAGAGGATTATGTGTTCTTCCTGAAGGGACTTTCAGAGGAAATGCCGGAATAAGATATTTCGGCAGGGGATTCGGTTACGGGCGCGGTTTTGGCAGAGGAAGAGGCCGCGGCGGCATGGGCAGGAGATTTGCTTTTGGCAGGATTGGATGGGATTCATATCCTTATGACCCCTATGACGGCTTATCATATCCCGCTAATATTACGCCCGGTCAGGAGGCGGATATGCTGAGGGCGGAAGCTAAAACTATGCAGGAAGAAATGAATGCCATAAACAAGCGGCTGAAAGACATAGAATCCGCGCAGAAACAAAAAACTGACAAATAGAAAAATAACCCGTTCGGAGTATGCGGCAGGCTTTTTGAAAAATCCTGGGCAACCCCGGCAGGATTAATTCGGCTTTATTAAGGAGGTTTATTTTGAAAGTAGCTATTTCAACCGATGGTGACTTTGTATCCGCGCACTTCGGACGCTGTCCGGAGTTTACCATTGTGGATATAAAGGACGGCCAGGTTGCAGAAAGAGAAAAGGTTAAAAACCCGGGGCATGAGCCGGGGTATATACCGAGTTTCCTTCATCAAAAGGGAGTCAATTATATTGTCTGCGGCGGAATGGGCATGAGGGCTGCGGGCTTTTTCAATGAACTGGCTATACAGACGATTGTGGGTATAAGCGGTAAAGTGGATGATGTCATTAAAGCCCTGGAAAAAGGGACATTGAAAGGCGGGGAAAGCCTTTGCAAGCCGGGGGCGGGAAAAGGTTACGGCGTGGAAAAAACAATGTGCGACCATCCGCATGAAGAAAATGATGAGCATTAATTATTGGAGGAATTATGTGCACTGACAAAAAATCAGGTTCAGGCGCGAAAATATGCGTTACTTCTTCGGGAAACGATTTAAACTCGGCGGTGGATCCTCGTTTTGGCAGATGCCGGTGTTTTATTATCGTAGATACGGAAACCATGGAATTTGAAACACTTCAGAACCCCAATATTGATTCAATGGGCGGAGCCGGAATACAGTCCGGACAGTTGATTGCTGAAAAAGGAGTTAAATCCGTGCTTACCGGAAACGTAGGGCCCAACGCCTTCCAGACACTTCAGGCTGCCGGCATAGAGATAATCACGGGTGTTTCAGGAACTGTCAGGGAAGCGGTTGAAAAATATA
>JAFGBE010000091.1 GCA_016933315.1 Candidatus Auribacterota bacterium | reverse complement strand
TTTGCAAGCACATAATGCCAGTGGACAACAACACGCACATCATTCGACTCGATGATATTTGCTTTCGACCATCTTCTCATTCTGTCGCTCATGGGTTCGCAGCAGCCGGACACTCCCCCGTTCCAGATTTCGCAAAATTCATATGAAACCCCGCATTTACCGTCTATATGCCACCACGGCTGGTAATTAGATTCCGACCAGAAGACAAATTTTGAATCCTTATAAAAAGGGCATGCCTCGTCAAACGAAATGACAATTCCCTTGCCGGTAAAACCGGAAAAAGTATAGTCTCTCCATTTAGCTCCGAAACCCGTGTCTTTATCGGAGAGATCGTCAGTCAAAGTCTGTTCTACAACTACATCCTTAAAGAAACTCTTTGAATGCTTAACGCCGGTCGAGGCGACGTAGAGATACAGGTTAAAATTCTCATCCGATATATCAGGCAGTGTTGAAAATTCCATCCAGCCTTCACACTTTCTCCCGTCTATAACCCTGTCATACTGGTAATAAAAATGCATGCATCCGGCTTTTTCATCCCTTGTGATGCGCAGAGCCTTGGCTTTTTTGCCGAAAACTTCATCGCCCAGTTCATATTCGAATTTGGCCCGCCATCTCTTATTAAGCCTCAGAAAATCGTTGCCGTCTTTCCTTGAAATTACCCTGGCCTTTGTTTTTGCGCCGTCGTCCTGAAATATTTCAACCCCGAAAAAGTTTGACATATCGGGCATCCCATCCCTGTTTTTAAAAAGTATCACGCCGCAGGCCTGCCCGTACCCGTAGTCAAGCCGGACCCTGATATCAAAATTTCCGTTGAATTCTCTCCTGTTGTACAACCCGAACACGCCGTTATTACACATCTCAATTTCAACACCCGGATTTTTCATGTAACACTTGCCGCCGCCGGACTCACAATCCATATAAAGCCCCTGCCACAGGCACGAGAGCTGTGTAAAACGGTCGTGAAGTATCGTATAAGGAGCGTCCTGCAGCCTTATATCATACGGCTCGCGGCCCTGCAGGTCAGATAATATCGCTTTGACGGCATTGCCCTCCGTTTCGGAGAGGGCGGTCAATATCGCTTTTTTAAGCCCAGGATCTTCACTTTGAGCGTAGAGTAAAACCAGCGCATTTATCACTTCTTCGTCAGATTTAGCCAGAATCCCGGCGCTAATAGCGGCTTCAGCCCTCAGGCTTGTATCCGCGTTTTCATCCGTAATGATATCCATCAGCGGTTTTACCGCTTTGTCATCCTGTTTATATTTCAGTAAATGCGCGGCCCTGGTTCTATCCGATACACTTTTGCCGGAATCATCAAGTTCCTCTATCAATTTATCGGTTTTGTAAAATTTGCTCAGCGTATAATCGCTTACATCGCATGAAGAGAACAAAACAGCCGATATAAACACAAATATAAACCTGATTTTCATTATGAGAACCCTTTCTGTCGTTGGAATAATAATTGCGCCGATAATAAGTGAAATACTATCATATATGCGCCTTATTTGAACTCTTTAATTTTTTTCTTGATACAAATTTAAGTCTACTCTAATATTCATTTTATAAAAAAGGGGTCTCGCATGCCACATAATAGCCCGGAAGAATATAAGAAAATATCATTTTTGATAATCCTTTCGTCGATAATTATCGGCATAGGAATTTCATTTTACGGGCTTGCATCATTAAAGACAAACCAGGTTGACACGAAAGGCGAAAATGCGCCGCGCTTCCCCACAACCATAAAGCCTGCTCAAAACATATCCCGGAACCGGATAATAAGCCCCGTTGAAGCAAAAAAAGAAGCTTATCCGGAAACGCTCCTCCAGGGCCTTGATATAAATAACGCAGGCCCGGACAAGCTTGAAGAACTGCCCGGTATAGGACCTGTCACAGCATTAAAAATAATCAGGTACAGGGAGCAGAACGGGCCTTTCGGCTCTATCGAAGATATTCAGAAGGTTTCAGGCATAGGGCCATGCACATTCAATGATATAAAAAGCCTTATATGCGTCGAGGAAAACGCGCGGGACAGCGCAGATAGCGGCAGCTCCGGAATCAATATCAACACCGCAGGCGCAAAAGAACTCTCGGCGCTGCCGGGCATCGGGGAAAAGACAGCCCTGAACATAATCTCTTACAGAGAGGAACACGGGCCTTTCCAATCCGGAGAAGATATTTTAAAAGTTGATGGAATCGGCGCAAAGAAACTCGGCAAATTCGACCATATGATAACGTTCGGAGGGTATAAACCCGCGCCGTCCGCCGCGACAGAACCGGAGCCATCGAAAATCAACATCAACAGGGCAACCGCCGAAGAGTTAGCCATGCTTCCCGGTTTCAGCAACAACCTCGCCGAAAGGATTATCAGATACAGAAGGCTGAACGGCCCCTTCGCCTCCGCGGAAAAAATAGCCGACGTTCCCGGCATAAGCTATATGACATTTTTCAAAATACAGGATTTCATTACTATTGAATGAAAAAAGAGATTAAAATATTCCTTCTTTTCAGCTTTTCCTGTTTCCTGATTTTCCTTTTTTCTTTTTTTATATCCTATCCTCTCGGAAATGTTCTCCTGCCGCATACGGACTTCAAGCCCTCGGGCCTGATGGAAATACATTTTCTGGATGTAAACCAGGGAAACTCGACTTTAATAATACTGCCTGACGGGAAGGCCATAGTTTATGACGGCGGGAAAAGAGGAAATCGCTATTCTCCCTTTGATGCCGGCAAAAAAAAGGTTGTCCCTTTCCTGAAAAAAAGAGGGATAAAAGTGATTTTCGCCGTCATATGCTCAAGCCCCGATGACGACCATTGCGGGGGGCTTCCGGAATTATATAAGAATTTTAAGGTTCTAAACACCTATGATATCGGCCTGCCTCATACAACCGAAAGCTATGCATCTTTTCTCAAGGCCGTGGAAAAGGAACACGGCAAATACATTCTTATAAGGGAAGGGATGTTGATTGAGGCCGATGAAAGCGTCCTTATCCAGTGCTTATGGCCGCCTGAACCTCTTATCAAAGGAAAAAACGGATCAAATAATAATTCGGCTGTCCTGAAAATCACATACGGCGACACTTCTGTCCTTCTCCCGGGGGATATCGAAAAACCGGCGGAAAAAAAACTTTTGAAATATGCAGGGGGACTGAAATGCAGCGTCTTACTGGCCGCTCACCACGGCTCAAAAACATCAAACTCCGAAACTTTCCTGAAATTCTGCTCACCTGACATAACAGTTATATCGTGCGGCAAAAACAACCCATTCGGCCACCCCGACGCTGAAGTGCTGAAAAGGCTGGAATCAAACTCTAAAAAACTGTTCAGGACAGATATAAACGGCGACATATCAATATTCTCAAATGGAACTGAGATTGAAATTTTCACCGAAAAATAGGACAATCTTAATTATTGGCGTTGTTTGCCATTCTGGAGGCTATATATGGAAAATACAGAATACATAAAAGAGGCAAAGAAAATATCAAGAAGCGCCTATGCCCCGTATTCCGGGGTGAAGGTCGGGGCGATTCTCATATCCGAAGACGGGAAGGCCTTCGAAGGGTGCAATATAGAAAATGCGTCTTTCGGTCTTACCGTTTGCGCCGAGAGGGTCGCTCTTTTCAAAGCTGTGTCGGAAGGCAAAAGGAAATTTTCAAAAATAATAATCGCTTCCGAAGGGCAGGATGTATCCCCTTGCGGCGCCTGCAGGCAGGTATTGTCCGAATTTTCACCCGAAATGACTGTTGTCTGGCAAAAGAACGGCAAAACCGTATCCAGAACATTAAGAGAACTTTTGCCGGAAAGGTTTGATTTTAAAAAATAACATAAATATTAAAAAAACAAAAATAATTGGAACCACAGATTTACACAGATTTACACAGATAGAAAAGCAAAAAACATATAAATAATAAAAACTTTTTATAAAAACTTAAAAGTAATATTTTATCTGTGATTATCTGTGCTATCTGTGGTTAAAAAAGTTTTTAAGTTTTTTCTGTCAAAAGCAGGTAATAGCGGGTGTGGATAAATAACTCAAATAAAAATGGATAAAAAAAGGGTAATAATTATAGTGCTGGATAGTGTCGGGATAGGCGCGCTTCCCGATGCCAAATCATACGGCGACGAAGGAGCCGA
>JAFGBE010000090.1 GCA_016933315.1 Candidatus Auribacterota bacterium | reverse complement strand
GTTCTGTTTGGTGGGCGGAGAACATCCCCATCATTATGCTTGTTGCCGCTATCCTGTTTGCCTACAGGTTTTACAGATTTTCCACGTTAAGCTGTGTTCTTATGTCATTTTTGGTGATATTCCATACGATAGGGGGATATTATACTTTCAGCAGGGTGCCATTTGATTTTGTTAACAATCTTTTAGGGGGCGCGCGCAATAATTACGACCGCATTTCCCATTTTACGGTTGGGTTTTATGCTTATCCCATTGCCGAGGTCCTTTTCTCCAGAAAACTTACCCATAATAAATTTATCCTGATTCTATTCCCGATATTCGCCATTTTCGCCGTAGCGTCTATTTATGAGATATTCGAGTGGTTATATGCTGTTTGCGCCGATAATTCGGCCGGTATTGCCGTGCTGGGTTCTCAGGGCGATATATGGGACGCGCAAAAAGACATGCTTTCCGACGCCATGGGGGCTGTATTTGCCATGGGCATTTTCTACTTTGTCCACAGGCGGGAGAGCATATTTTATGGAGAAAAAAGTTGAAAAAATGTCCTTATTGCGCCGAGGAAATTCAGGATGAAGCCCTGAAATGCAGGTACTGCGGAGAGTTTCTTGACCGGCAGGGTCGGAAACAGAAATGGTATTTCAAGCCATATGCCTTTATAATAGGGTTTCTCTGCATCGGGCCGTTTGCCCTTCCTATGGTCTGGTTTAACCCCTCTTACGGCAGGATGAAAAAAACATATATAACCTTTGTCGCGCTGGCAGTTACCGTTTTGGTAGTAGTTGCCTTTCTGGGTATTTTCAGGGTTATATTAGGTTATTATCACCAAATGGAGGAAATGTTCCCGGGCGTGAGGTAGAAAGGGCTTAAAGGCAGCAGACTGCGCGTATCTTTATTGGGCGCCGTCGGACTGCTTGATGAACATCTCTATCTTATTATGTATGTTTTCAACTTTCCACCTGTTGAACAGAGCGCCCATCTCATTCTTGTCGGTCGGGGAGTCGATGAACTTGCCTTCCTCGGAATATATGAATGTAAGCCATGGATTGTTGTCCTCAAATAACTTTTGCGAGTTTTTTATGTCATACAGGAAGTGATGGATCCCGCCCCGGTCGAAAACAAGGTATTTTTCTTCAATAACCTTGATATTGGGGTTGTAAACATCGAAATTTGCGGAAGATACATTCCATGTGAGCAGGTTGTCCTTGAACTGCATATGTTTCCGGTCTTTTGCCTCGAGAAAGCCGGCGGGCATTTCAGTCGGCACGCTTGCCGCGCTGGTATTAAATCGGAATATGTACCATACAAGCCGTTTTGTATCGGAATAGTCCCCGAAAAGAGCGAATGAACAATTGTTTTCCGGAGAATCAACAGTGTGTATGAACGTCAGCAGGTCACCCGGTTTTGTGAACCGTTCTTTTATAATAAACCTGAGGTAAAGAGCGTAAAATGCGATTGCTGCCGCGAGCAGGGTGAAAAAGATGAATAAAAGTTTTTTATAATTCATAAGCCGGTTCCCGTAAAAGTAATATTATTGCTTATTTAAAAAAAGATGTAAATATGATAATAATATAAAAAACCGGTATATACGGCGGGGAGATATGGATATAGGAAGGATATTGGATGCCAATAAAGACAGGGTGATCATATCGGCTGCTTCGCTGAACTACATAATTTATTCTTTTGTCGTTTTAATAGCGGTTAACGGAGCTTATATATATATTGCGAGCTTTTCAAGTTTTCTTAATTACATATTAGTCATAATACTTATCAATATGCTGCTGATGCTTGTCCCCGTTTTCTTCAGGAAAAGAGTCTATTTCGATAACCGGGGAGAGAAACTTTTTCTGAAGAGATATCTCGGTTTTTTGTGCATTCAGGATAAAGTCATCCCTTATCGGGATATTGATTATCTTGCGACTGACTTTATAGACCTTGACCTGTCCGAGAAGAATACGGCAGGCGATGTCAACGTGCTTTACCTGTATTTGAAAAACCGTAAAATGATATCCCTGTTATCATGCGGGGACCCCGCCTACTTCAGCGAAGCCGTATCTTCCATAAAGAAATACACGAAATTCGAATTAAGGAGAAACTGACTTTTATTTCAGGGAAAGAACGGCATTGTTTCTTTCTAGAAAAGTTTTCATGTCATCCGGCAGGGCGTTTTTCAGGCGAATGAGTTTTCCTGTATACGGATGTTGGAATTCCAGCCTGTAAGCATGAAGCGCGCAGCGCCTGAATTTGAGCTCGTAATCTTTTCCGAACGAGAATTTCCGTTCTCCTACTATCGGATGCCCGACTGATTTCATATGTATGCGTATCTGGTTCCTGCGGCCGGTAACAGGTTCAGCTTCTATAACCGAGAAATCCCTGTATGTGTTTAAAACGGTGTATTTTGTGACGGCTTTCTTCCCGTCTATAACAGAACTGGCGATGCCTTCTCTTTTCCCGGGCCTGCCATGGACAAATGCCAGATACTTTTTCTTGACGGCGTGTTCTCTGAAAAGCTTGAACATATTGTCCCTTGCTTCAGTGCCTTTTGCGAAGATAAGCAGCCCGGAAGTTTCTTTATCAAGCCTGTGGCATGGGAAAAGATGTTTTTCAGCCAGCTGTTTCGGCAGGATGACCGATAGGGCGGAAGCTTTTCCTT
>JAFGBE010000089.1 GCA_016933315.1 Candidatus Auribacterota bacterium | reverse complement strand
CTTATCATCCAGGGTTTTCATATCCGCGCCTTCCTGGCTTTTGACTATCTTATATTTTATATAGTGGGTGTAATGTATTTTGTTCGATTCCAGGATGTTATTGAGTTCCTCGTGCTTGAAAACCCACCTCGGGTCATAGGTAACCATCAGGTGGTTGCCTTTGCCCTCTTCGGTATATTTATGGATGTCAGCCATAATATCCTGGAGCTGTTTCTTGTTATAAAACTTTATTCCCTGGATAACAACAACCGCTATAACGCATATTATTACAATAAGAAGTATAATTAATGTCGGTTTTTTCATATTCAACCTCCCCTGTTTTAAAGTCATTCTATAATAAAAGAGGATTTAATTCTACGGTTTTCGGCTAAATACCGCTGATGGCCGATTTTAGTATACCGATTAACTTTTCCTTTAGTTCGGCGGGCTCTATTTCGCTGATGTGCGATATCCAGGAAAGCATCGCGGGAATGATTTCTTCATAAATGCCCACTTTTGTCTCGATGAAGGCCGTGCCGTCCTTCTCAAGCCTGACTTTCTGCAGGGGGAAATATTTCCCGTACCTGAAATACTTCGCCGCTTCCTCATCGACCTTGAATGTCACTTTCTTGTCGCGCTTTTCCGTAAACCAGATGTTCACGCTCTCATCGAGCATGGTCTTGAGGTTCTGTGGCATCTCGAAATACTCATCAAGAAGCGTCACCCTGCTTATAAAGTCCAGGCGGAATTTCATCAGCTCACCGGCCCTGACATAGGCAAGCAGGTACCACAGGCCCTCATAAAAAGCTATCTTGACCGGGCTTGCCTCGTACTCCTTTGTTTCCTTGCCCGATGAATACTCGATTTTGACCTTTATTTCATCATTTATGGCCGACTTCAGGTTCTCAAGGAAGGGATAGTCTTCCGAAAGCCGCTCCCCCTCGGGCAATTTCACGTAAAACGGGGAGGAACTCTCGGACGATATCACTCTTTTGAAGATTGAACTGAACGAGTCATCGAATTTTTTGCCCAGAACCTTGGATATTCCGTGAAGGAAAGAAAGAAGCGACGCCTCTTCCCTTGAAAGCATTATCTGCTTGAGGGAAAAGTTATCCATAAAGGTATAACAACCCCGCTCCGCTTCCTGCTTCAAAGGGAAACCCGTGGTGTCTATCAGGTTGATGTCGCGCTGGATAGTCCTTAAGGATACGTTGAATTCCGCCGCAAGCTCGCTTGTTTTGACAACCTTCTTTGTTTCCAGCTTGTTCAGGATGGTGACTATCCTTCTGATTTTCTTATCGAATTCCCGCCTGGGAAGCATCGGGCTTTTCGCTTTCCCGGACTGCTTGAATTTTTTTCCGGCCAAACCGGCGATCATAAACAGCTACTCCCTTAAAAGCATAAAAATCACCTTATTATAATAATACAAACGACACCATTGTGTCGCTATCAAAAAAATATTTTAAGTTTTTTTCGAGTAACGTCGCAACGCTGTCGCCACCATAAGATAATCTGCCATTATTAGAGAATGGCTCTCTATCTCAAACAACTAAAAAAGGGGGATAGCCTCGATTAAACTATAGTCAAATTGGGCGTATCCCCGCATATTGATTTGCAAAGCAAATCAGCAGGGGGTAGCCTCAATGAAACTATCTGCCAAATCGGGCGTATCCCCGGCGCATTGATTTGCAAAGCAAATCAGCAGGGGGTGAAAATGGAAGGGTTAAAAGTCTTAAAAAACACACAAGTCATAATACTGGGGCTGTGCATCGCGGCCGCCACAATCTTCTCAAGCGTAATCCTGTCCCAGGGGTTTATGAAAGTGAAAAAATTCAGCAATGAAGTCATTGCGGTCACAGGCTCCGCGGAGAAAAAGATAAAATCGGATTATATTGTATGGACCTCGGGTTTCTTCACAAGAAACGCCGACTTAACCGCCGCATTCGCAAAGCTTAAGGAAGACCTTAAAGCCGTAAAGGAGTACCTCGCGGACAAGGGCATCAAAGATGAAGAACTCACGTTCGCGCAGGTAAATACGACCGTACTTTACAAGAAGAACGAAAAAGGATACGACACAAACGAGATAGAGGGCTACAAGCTTACACAGGGCATAGAAGTAAAGTCATACGATATAGACAGGATAGATGCCGTATCGCGCGAGTCAACGGAGTTAATCAACAAAGGCATAGAGTTTATATCTGTTTCGCCCGAATATTTTTATACAAAACTGTCGGACCTGAAGATAGAGATGCTCCAAAAAGCGACCGATGACGCCAAGAAACGCGCCGAGGCCATGGCAAAATCCACCGGAAACAGCATAGGGCTTATGAGATCAGCCCGGATGGGGGTTTTTCAGATAACACCCGTAAACTCTTATGACGTATCGTGGTACGGAAAGAACGATACCTCGTCTTTAGACAAGAAAGTGACGGCGGTCGTCAACGTCGAGTTTGCGATAAAAGAATAACATCTCCGCGCAATAAAAAAACCGGGGGAGCCTTCCTCCCCCGGCGCTTTTCTAACCAAAATTACTGTTTTTTGCCCACAAGCGCGTTATAAAGAAGAGCAAAAACAAGGCATCCGATTCCGGCATCCACAAAACCGTACAATGCCCCTATCACGCTCCCGACAGGACTTATGCTGTACCCGACATAATAATATTTACCTATAACCGTAGGATTTTCGACTTCGGCTCCCATCATTATCAGCCACCAGGTGAGGATAAACATAGAAAGCGCCCAAAGGATAGCGCCGGTAAGAGCAAAGGCCTTGACATTGAGCTTCATAACCGCCCCCTTTCTTTCAGGTTAAAATTCGGATCCAGATAAAAGCCGGATGGGAATCAAGGCCGATGTTAAGGCTAAGGCTTAGGTT
>JAFGBE010000088.1 GCA_016933315.1 Candidatus Auribacterota bacterium | reverse complement strand
AAGGAAAATACCGCTCGTGGATATTTCAAATCTATACATAGAGAATTTCAACTCCGAACACCCCGCGACTTCAAGGATTGTCAAAAGCGCCACTATACACCCGCTCGCCAGGTCCATAAATCCCAACCCGCTAAACACAGGTTATCTGATCGATGTCCTGTGCACGACAACTGAAAATGGGTGGGGGGAAACAGAGCCTGCGAATTCTCCCGTAACTTTTGATAAAGATAAAGACCGGGAAGGGCCTGTTCCGATATGTGTCTCCTCCACTTCCCAGAACCGCAGGTTTCCTATGAGGCTGGTTGTAATCGGCGATTCCGATTTCTGTTCAAACTCGCAAATCGCAAACAGGTCAAATGCCGACCTTTTTGCAAACCTGGCTAACTGGTGCCTTAATAAAACGAAGATTCTCTCAATCGAGGCAAAAAAACCGGAAGACACGAAACTTATCCTGAATTCTATCCAGCTGCGCACAGTCAAGAATCTTTGTGTCTTTGCCCTTCCGGGAATATCCGCATTCTGCGCTCTCATCGCCTGGCTGATGAGGAGGAAATAATGAAAACAAGACATGTGCTTATCCTGCTTGCTGTTTCAGTCTGCCTCGGATTCTATATCCTTACGGAAGAATCAAAAAAACCGTCTCGTCAAGAAGCCTCCATATCCCGCACCAAGGTGTTTTCATATGACTTCTCAAGGGTTGAAAGCCTATCTGTGTCAAATGACCGCGGGGAGGTGTCCCTTGAAAAATCCGGCGTCGAATGGCAGATCATAAAACCCTTTAAATACCCGGCGGATTCCACAAAAGTGAATAAGTTTCTGTTCGACATCCAGTTCTCGCCGGCAGTAAGAGCAATCAATTATGACAAGGACCTGGCCGAAAAACTCGGGTTAATCTCTCCGTCATGTTCCATTTCAATATCTTCTCCCGACAGCATATCGCATATAGACTTCTCTGGAATTGAGACTACCGGGGATACTTCTTACGGCCTTGATAAAAATAATAACTGCATAGTTGTGGTTGAAAAAAAACTCATAAAAACACTATGCGAATTAAAGCCGGACGAGTTCAGGACAAGGCAGCTTATAAGGATATTCCCGCAGTTTACCGATAGGATAGATTTCCAGGCCCGGGGCGAAATCGCGGAATTCACTAATATGGGATCTTACTGGAAAATCACCCGGCCTTTCCAGAGCAGGTGTGACTTAAAGGCCTTTTCCGGGCTCATAAGCGCAATTACATCCATAAAGATAGATGAGTTTCCCGACCCCGGCAGCATACCCGCGCACATGTTCGACAACAGTCCCCTTATAATCAGGATTAAACCCTCGGCTTCCGAAAAAGAAAAAGTGTTTTTCTTCGGCCCTTTCTCGGATGACGGGAAAAAAATGTATGTGTATCAGGAAGAGCTCGATACCGCATGTATCATAGATTCATCCGCGCTCAAAAAAATATCACCGGAAATAGAAACTTTCAGGGACCTCAGGCTGGCAACCGAAGAGGCGGTTAAGTCCGACTCGATAAAAATTTCCAGGGGGGATTCTCTGATAGAACTCACGAGGAAAAAAAACGAATGGATGCTTGTTTCTCCGGCCGGGACATACAACGCCGACTACAACGCGGTATTCGCGTTCTTTAATCTGTTTGTCAAGACTGAAGCCCTTTCCATCGAACCTCCGGATGAAGGAAACTTCCCGGCCCTGTCGGCCAAAGTGGAATTCGCATGCGGCAAATCGGCATGGGATGTAAGCTTTTATGAGTCCGGCCCGAAGCTTTACGCCAAAACCCCGGCAGACGATTATTTCCTCGTACTGGACACCGGCCTGAAAGAGAAGCTTTACGATATGGATTTTTGCTGGTTTGTCTCCAAAAAGGTCCTGTCCTTCCCCATAGTCGAAATCTCTTCCGTAAAAATCAAAGATGATAAAGGCACAGTTACTTTTAACAAGAACGGGAAAAACCGCTGGGACGGCAACGGAAATGCCGCATCAGTCAACGATCTTCTCTGGAAATTAATGGAATTAAAGGCTGAGAAAGTCCTGACCGAAAAGGAATTTATGTCATCGGCAGACGGTTCCGAAAAACCGTTTTTAACCATTGAGCTTTGTGACGGGAAGAAAACCCTCGTGCTTAAAATCATCCGCGGCAAAACCGGCGCTTTCTTTGCCATGAAGGACGGGGACCCGCTGGTATACCTGATTCAGCGCGATATCATAGAGCTTGCCCGTAAAACCGCAGGCGGCGATTGATTAATCCCTGTCTATGTAGATCCTCTGGACTCTCTTGTTTATTGAAGTAAATATCTCATATGGTATCGTATCGGCCATCCGCGCTACTTCCCTGGCGGTGATTTCCTCCCTGCCCTGTTTCCCGATAAGGATTGCCACATCTTCCACTTTTGCATTTCTTATCCCGGTAATATCAACCATCATCTGGTCCATGGTGACAGTTCCCAATATCCTGGCTTTTTTCCCGCCGATAAGAACATAACCCCTGTTGGAAAGCATACGGGGATAGCCGTCTCCATAGCCCACCGGTAAAGTCGCAACCTTCATCGGTTTATCCGTAACAAAAGTCCTTCCGTAGCTTAATGCCCTACCCTCGGGAATCTTTTTAATAAAAGCAATCTTGGTTTTCAGCGAAAGAACCGGTTTAAGTTTAACGCTGTCTTTTACGAAATCTGAAGGGCTGACGCCGTAAATCGACAGGCCCGGACGCACCATGTTCAAATGGGCCGAAGGCAGGTTAAATATTCCTCCGGTATTCGATATATGCCTGAATCTGACAGGGATATCGCTTATCTTATCCAGAAAATCCGCAAACCAGCTCAACTGCTGGTTTGCAAATTCAAGGTCTTCTTCATCAGATGTCGCAAAATGGGAACAGATCCCTTCTATAACAATGTCCGGGACATTATAAACAGCTCTAACAAACTCATCCGCCTGTTTATGCCACACGCCTATACGCCCCATACCTGTGTCTATCTTTATGTGGACAGCCGCCTTTGTGCCCCTGCTGCGCGCCGCCTCCGATAGGGCGTTTACCATCTGCCAGGAGCATACCACCGGAGACAACCTATGCTCGATAAATTCTTCCGCCTGCCCGCTCATGCCCGAACTTAAGACTATTATAGGAATTTCGCTGAAAACATTCCTCAATTCGATACCTTCCGACAAGCTCGAAACCCCCAGCGCTTTTACACCTAGTTTAACGGCTTCCCTCGATACCTCGACCGCACCATGCCCGTAAGCATTGCATTTAACTATGGCCATTATAGCTATATCCCTGCCTGTTCTCCTGCTTATAAACTTAATATTATTTCTCAGGCTCGAAAGATCTATCTCAGCCCAGGTCTTCAGCAAACGGTAATCATAAGACGATTCTCTTTCAATCTCTTTTATGACAACCTGTTTTTTAAAAATCATTATCTGGACCCTCCCGGCTTAAAATCCATCATGTAAACCGGCTTTAACGTCCTGCGCATACCCGGCCTCCGGGAAAAAAGCCCGGCAGAATAAACCGCGTCGGGGAAGACGCTTTTCGGGTTTTCAACCGCGCTCGCGAACCTCTCCGGAAATATCCCCGCGAAAAAATATCCGTCATATTTTGATTTTATCTCTGCATCATCAAGCAGCTGTATTTCGCCCAACGGCCCGGCATCCGCCGAATATTCCCTGGTAAAACTGCGGCCTGTCTTCGAATCTATAACAACCACGATTTTCCTGCCGCCGTTCAGCCCCCGGGAAGAACAAGCATATGCAATGGAATCATTGGCGATAATACCGCAGGTTTTAACCCTTTTTCCCATACCCGAATAAATCCCTGTGGCAAAAGCTATCCCCAGCCTTATACCGGTGAAAGAACCCGGGCCTGTGCCGCACACAACAAAATCCACGTCATTCAGCGAACC
Source organism: Candidatus Auribacterota bacterium (assembly GCA_016933315.1). Classification (GTDB taxonomy): domain Bacteria; phylum Auribacterota; class UBA6266; order UBA6266; family UBA6266; genus UBA6266. The sequence continues at coordinate 10,297 of JAFGBE010000088.1, read as the reverse complement.
GCCTGATTCGGCAAAAATATCCCTGACGCTCTGCAGAAGCGTCTGCCTTGAATTCAAGCGTTCGCTGATAACACGCTGCGATAGCACTTCGCTATCCTTTAAATAAGCGATGCTCGCTCTTTCCGAAGTTGTTTCAATACTGAGCACATTCATCAAAAATCAAAACCTTTTATGCTGATTTCTCTTTTCTTTTCACTGATTATTTTTATATGAATCTCTTTTCTGTCCGGCGGTATTATGTTTTCCGCTTTTTCAGCCCATTCGATAAGACATATCCCGTCACCATAAAAATAATCCTCGCACCCGATAGCTCTTATCTCGTCAGGATTGTCTATCCTGTAAAAATCCATATGATAAACGGGCATCTTTCCCTTATATACATTCACAATGGCAAAACTGGGGCTGTTCACTATCTCGGTTATACCGAAAGCTTTCGCAAAACCCTGCACAAAACACGTTTTTCCCGCGCCAAGCTCACCGAAAAGAGCTACGATATCGCCTTTGCGGACTTTATCCGCAAGCTTTCCGGCAAGCTCCCGTGTATCATCCCTGCTATATGAAATAAATTTGCCCGCCATATTAAAAATGCCTGTAACCGTCCATATTCAACGCCGCCGTCTTCTCATCTTTTTCCAGCAGTATATTTTTGTCTTTTGTTATTCGCCCTATTTCGGCGGCTTCCAAATTAAATTTTTTTTCCATTCCTTTTGCGACGCTTTCGGCCGCGCCGGGAGGAACCGTAAAAAGCAGTTCGAAATCTTCCCCGTCGGTCATAGCCCTGCAAAAAGACTTTTCTTCTCCGTATTTTTTCAGTGTTTTCGATACGGGTACCTTATCGCGGTATATGACTGCTCCGCAGCCGCTCATCTCGCAGATTCTCCTTAAATCGCCCGCAAGTCCGTCCGAAATATCTATCATTGAATGGATGGCAAATCTTTTCGTAAGATACCTCGCCTCAAGAAGCCTGGGCCTGAACGAAAGATGTTTCCCGTTTTCAAGGGAGCCGCCAAGCCTGCCAGTCACCATTATCGCGTCGCCCGCCTTCGCCCCTTTACGCAGGGCAAGTCTTCCTTTTTCGACAAAGCCCGTCATCGCGACTGAAATAAAAAGCTCTTTGCTTTTCACCGTATCGCCGCCTGCCAGGTTGAGACCGAACATCTTTGCGGCTTTAAGCATGCCTTTATAAATATTTATCGCGCCGGTGGCCGAAATGCGCCCCGGGACACCTACCGCGACAACCGCCTCCGCCGGCAATCCCCCCATTGCCGCTATATCGCTTACGCTGACGGCAACTGACTTGTATCCTACCTCGGACAACTTATCACCGGCGGTAAAATGGACTCCTTCAACCAGGGCATCGCATGTGAAAAGCTCGTAAAACCCCTTTCTGCCGGATGTAATCACGGCTGCATCGTCCCCGATGCCCGCCTTCAGCCTTCCTGCGCGCGGTGTCAGTCCGGCAAACTTTCTTATCAATCCGAATTCATTTTCCGCCATAACACCCCTTTTTTTTCTTCAACATCAATATTTTATTTTTGTAAGGCGGCGTGATCAATCCCTTTTCTGTAATTATGCCCGCAATCAGGGATGCGGGTGTAACATCAAACGCGGGATTATAGACTTTTACGTTTCCGGGCGCTATCTTTTTCCCGCGGCAGCTGGTTATTTCACTGGCATCTCTCTGCTCAATGGGAATCTCACGGCCTCTCTTTATATTAAAATCAATTGTCGACACCGGCGCCGCCACATAAAAAGGTATGCCGTGGGCTTTTGCCAGGGTCGCAATGCCGTAAGTCCCTATCTTGTTCGCCGCATCACCGTTCAGGGCTATCCTATCGGAACCCGTAATGACCAATCCTATTTTCCCTTCTTTCATGACCTGGGCCGCCATGTTATCAGCTATTAAAACCGTATCTATCCCCTCGCGCAGCAATTCCCATGTAGTAAGCCTCGCCCCCTGCAAAAGGGGACGGGTCTCATCAACATAAACAGTGAATTTCTTGCCTCTCCGCTTGGCGGAAAAAAACACGGATAGGGCGGTCCCGGAGCCTCCTGTAGCCAGGGCGCCTGCATTACAATGCGTTAAAATCCCCATGCCTTCCTTTATTAAACGCTCTCCGTTCCTGCCTATTTCGGAGCATCTCATTTTATCATCGTCGAGGATATGTATGGCTTCTTCAAGCAACAGCTGCCTCAGGCTTCCGCAATTCTCCGCTTCTACCGACAGGGCGGCTTGTTTCATCCTTCCCAGGGCCCAAAACAGGTTAACGGCCGTAGGTCTGGAAGTCGCAAGGTAATCCGCCGCCTTAAAAACATCCTTTTTCAGCGCCTGGCAATTTTTCGCCCTGCTTTTCAATGCGGCAAGAGCAACACCAAACGCTCCGGCAATACCTATAGCGGGGGCTCCCCTTACCACAAGCCTTTTTATCGAATCCCAAAGCACGGTTATATCATCCGTCACGACATACGTTAATTTCCCGGGAAGTTTAGTCTGATCGATTAATTTAACCTTGCCGTTGCTCCAACTGACCGCCTCTATAGACATCTTATTCCCCCTGCCTTTATTTATCCGCCCATAACATTCATCATTCTGTAAACAAGCAGCGCGCCCGCAAGACCGAGCGCATTATGGATAGCATGAAATATAATTGAAGAGTATATAGACCCTGTTTTCTCGTAAATATGGCAAAACGCTATACCCAAACCGAATATAGGCAAAAAACTCAACAGGTTCATATGGACTGCCGAGAACAGGAATGCCGATAACAAAGAAGCGCCCGCAACACCGAGAAACCTCTTACACCCCCTGTATAATATCCCGCGGAAAAATATCTCTTCTATTATCGGCGCGATAAAGACTATAAAAAGTATATAGCTTAAGAGTTCCCATAAACTTTTTATATCCTTTATACTGGATACTACTGCCTGTATTTTAAGCTGAAAACCGAAATACTCGGCAATGACAGCGGTTATTTTGCTCAACAACATATATAGCGGGTAAAAACCGACATAAGCCAACACTCCGTAAATAATGCCTTCCCTTATCTTCTTTGTTTCAAATAACGCGGCAAGTTTCCAGTAATATCTCTTGTAAACGACAACAGAAAAGACTCCTATGACAAAGATAATAATCAATTCGCTCATAAGCATCTGTGCTGTCATTGAAGGTATCTCCCGTATAAACCCGCTCTTCAGCAGCGAGCCGAAAAGAACCTGAAATGACAGCGTAAGGAAGATAAGCAGGAACAAAAGGGACATTGAAAGAGAAACGCCCCATGGCACGGGCCCGAGCTGAACTGCATTTTTCCTGTACATGCCCGAGAAAAAATATAAAGCCGATACGACAGTCCCGGAAACGATCAGGAACAAAACAAGAAAAGAATAAGCCATAAAACCGGCTATCTCGGGCGTTATGCCGTTATTGACCAGATAAGACTGGAGTTTAGCCTTATCTATGGAAAATGTCACAGGGTCTTCATCTTCCAGCTCCAGCGAATAAGCCGTGCAGGAAAACAGCAACACAAACAGCAGGAATAATAATATTGCCTTTTTTTCCATAGTCCCACAGAAGTTGATTTGCAGTTAAGCCGCTGAAAATAATGTGCAGTAATTATACAGTGCCGGGAATAAAAATTGAAGAAACAAATGTTTTAATCTTAAGGGACATCCCTGCCGTTGATACCGTCAACGGTCAGGTTCGGGTCCGGGAGCAGATCCGCTGCGGGAATAATCTCTTCAGCCTTTAAATACTTAATACGCCCAGATACAAACAGAAAATTCCTGTAGCCGCTCCAGCACCACCACCCGTTATCATTTTCAACCGGATAATGGTTGCTGAGCCACTCGCCGAGCAGTATTTTATTTTCGGGAAACCTCACCGCCGGCAACCTCTGGGGATAGCATCTTATTGAAGGGTTATTATACGTGTCTTCCGTGGACATCGAGTTTACCTGGGACGGGCTGTGGTAAAACGCGCATGAATATGAGTAGGATGTCCCTTCCCATTTTTCCTTCGCAACTTTATCTCCCGGGCAAAAAAGGACATCCGGATGCGCGGAATCAACCGTGGTTAAAAGATAGGGGGAAATAATTTCCCTCCATTTACGCCCCATCCATAGATAAGGGTCCCCGTTAATGGGGAATGTTTCGTCATAATCGTTCAAATACATGCCGAACGCCAGATATAACTGATGCAGGTTAGACATGCACACGGACATCTGGGCATGGTTTCTGGCCTTTGAAAGCGCCGGCGCAATAAAGGAAACGAGCAGCGATATTACGAACATAACCACAAGCATTTCAACAAGCGTAAACCCATTCAGAGAAAACTGTTTTCCTGCTGCTTTTAAATGAGCCGGCGGTTTATAAGCCCTCCTGAAAAAAGATATTCTGCTCATGCGCCAAATCCCCTCTCTATTGTTAACCATTTTAAAATATATGGTTAACATTTAACCAAAAATCCTCTTTTCTGTAAATACATTTTAATTTTTAAAAATCAGGACTTCGTCAACGGTTTTCCTGGAAAAATGCCCCGGGGATGCTCCTCGGGGTTTACCCAGGGGAATAACAGAGGTCAGATGCCACGGTTTTTCGACACCGAGAAGCTGTTCTATCTCCCTCTGGGCTATAATAGGCCCTGTCATCCAGCATGTCCCGTAACCCATCGCATGCGCCGCCAGAAGGAGGTTTTGAACGGCGGCGGAAACACTCTGGATGGAAGCATCGACAAGAGCCTGCTCTTCTTTTTCTTCTTCAGGCATATATTTATGCAGTATATTTTCAAACACGGAACGGTACGGCTGCGTCAAAACGCAAATGACAACCGGCGCTTCCTGAAAAAACGTAAGATACTGCATGTATCCCTTTAAATGCTCTTCTGCTTTCGCCGATTTTATGTTTCTTTTTACGGCGCTGATTTTCCCGTTCACACAGCCGGCTATCGAATTCTTCATCGCCCGGTCCCTGACAACCACGAATTTCCACGGTTGCTGGTTAGACCCGCTTGGCGCCATTACGGCGCACTCAATAATTTTCCTGATGTCTGTTTCCGGCACATCATCGCCGGAAAAGTTTCTTATGCTCCTTCTGTTTTTTATAACATCGAAAATATCCGCCATATCGCCTCCCGATTAACCGCCGGATAAAACCTGTGATTGCAATCAGCCCCGCCGGAGCGGCCGGCAACAAACCGCATCACCCGAAAATCATTTGATAATCATATAACCGGCAATCACTAACAGGCAACCGCCAAAGATCTTGCGCAAGATGACTTCCGGAAGACAAACGGCGAATTTGGCCCCGAAATAACTGCCTAAGACAAAACCCAGGCATAGCATTCCCGCAACCAGAAGGTCAACATGTCCCTGTCTGTAATAGGCTAAAGCCGCAAGTATCCCTATAGGCGGAATCAGCATTGCCAGCGTAGTCCCCTGGGCCGCATGCTGCGAAAAACCAAAAATATAAATAAGGCAGGGAACAATGATAATACCTCCACCGATACCGATTAAGCCGCTGACAACCCCCGCAAAAACCCCGATTACTATATAGAAAAATAAATTCAGCACTTTACCCTCCTTGTTTTAGTCAAAGATATGCCGCATCATTTTACGGGATCATAACCGCCCGGAGAAAACGGGTTGCACCTTATTATCCTGAAAATCCCGAGCAAAAGGCCTTTGATGCTTCCCTTTTTTGCAATCGCCTCTATCATGTAATCGGAACACGAAGGATAATACCTGCATCTTCGGGGAAAATACCTGAAAACTCTCTGATAAACCCTTATCAAAAAAATCAGAAAACGGGAAACCCGTTTTGACAACCCGCAGAATAACGCCTTAATCTCTCTCATTTGACAGCCTTTAACTCATAGATCTCGATTTCTTTCTCTTTCCCCTTGACTCTCACGGCGCCCAGTTCTCTCACATCAACCTGGTCTTTTACAAGGTTATATGTGTTTTTGCTTATTATAATTGACGTCCCGTATTCTTTATTCGTGGCTTCCAGCCTGGCTGCCAGGTTCACGTTATCGCCCACTTCGGTATAATCCATTATTTCAAGAGACCCCAAATTGCCCACAACCATATCTCCCGAGTTAATCCCTATCCTTATATGTATGTCCCTGCCGGTCTCTTTTTTCCAGAATTCATTTATTTTCTTAACTTCTTCAATCATATCAAGAGCTGTCCTGCACGCTCTGACCGCATGGTCATCCCTGTAAACCGGAGCACCGAAAACGCACATTATCCCGTCGCCGAGAAACTTATCCACAATACCTCCGTTCTTATAGATGACTTCGGCCATCTTTGACAGATAAACATTCAAGATGGAAACTATCTTTTCAGGCTCCATGTTCTCGCAAAGCGGCGTAAAATTAGCCACGTCCGAAAACATGACAGTCAAAACCCTCTTCTCTCCCCCCAGCTTCAGTTTCGACGGGTCTGCCAGAATCTCCCTGACCAGCTCCCGGGAAGCATATTGGCCGAATACCTTCCTGATTCTTTTCTTTTCCCTGTTTTCGGAATAGAGCGTCATCGCTATAACAACACCGTAAGCCAAAAAGATGGAAAGCAGAGGGTAAACCGCTTCCACCAGTATATTAAGCCTGCTAAAAAACACCTGGGAAGCAAAAAGAAAAACAATGATTATAACAACGGGAAAAAGCGTCAGCTGGAAAACGGACATCCGCCTCGCCGCAATAGAAATGGAAAACCCGAACAACACTATAAGGATACCGGTGATAACATCGCTGTTCCTGGGTTTCCTGAGAAAATCATTATTTAAAATATTCGCTATGACATTCGCATGCTTTTCAACCCCCGGAAGCACCCGTGAAAGAGGGGTAACATAATCATCCCCTATGCCAGGGTCAACAGCCCCGAATAACACTATTTTATCCTTAAATGAACCCCGCTGGAAAGCTCCTATATAAACATCAAAAAAAGAATAATACCTGAAGGTCTCGTTCCCGCCGTAATAATTGATAAGCATCCTGTTTTTTCTGTCCAGGGGTATATTTACATTGCCGAAGGCTATTCCTTCGCTGAAGTTAAGCTTTATGTCTTCCGTTTTCAGGGCTTTGAATTTCGCTGCGACCTGCATCCCGAGAGGCATATAGACCGAATCCTCGTATTTTATCGCCATTATCTCCCATCTCAGGCAGCCGTCGGAATCAGTCAGGACATTCACAAAACCTTCGCCTGCAACCGATTTTTCTATAGCAGGGATGGTCTTTGCCAGCCCCGGGGCCATTATCGGAGGATATCTTTTCTCTTTTTCCCCATCGCCGAATTCCTTATAAGAAAACTTTTTCAGTACCGAAAGCTCATCCCCCCTCAGATAATCCCTGCAGAGGGCTCTCTGCCCCTCCATGCAAAAATACACCGGCAATATTACATTGCCGCACTCCTCTATAACTCCGCTCAGATAAGCGTCCTCGTCAAGGATAGCGTCAAAGAATGTTTTATTCGCTTCCTGTTCCTGGTCTGCCTGCTTCAATGTCCGTATGGCGTTCAGCACATCTATCTTGTCCATTTTCGTCGCGGGTTCCGTGTAAAGTATATCCAGACCCACAACTGCGGCGCCGTCCTTTTTCACCAGCTCGATTACCTTGGCGATGACAGAGCGCTTCCACGGCCATCTGCCCAGCTTGGCAACGCTTTTTTCATCGATAACCACAATGCAGGTGTCTTCGCCTGGATCCCGCGGGCCGCGCAGCCTGTACTTCAGATCGATAAACTGGTTCTCTATTCTCTTGAAAAGGGCCTCTTCCGTACTGGAACAGTACATAAGGAGCACAACCGCGGTAATAAACATTCCCGCAACAGCAATAAGATTATGAGGGTGTTTCACATTCATGTTTCACATCCGGCATATAATCGCTAAAAACATTAAAGCCTTTTGACTTTTTCTCCGATAAACCATTCCGGTCCTCTACAATTATATAACACTCCGAGCCTGCTCTTTCCACAATTTTCATTCCTTCCTCTACGCCTGCGACCATTACAGCCGTAGCCAGGGCGTCGGCAGTCCGGGCGTCAGGCCCTATAATTGTTACGCTTATAACATTATTCGAAACGGGCCGGCCGGTCCTGGGGTCAATAATATGGCTGTATCTTTTCCCTTCTCTTAAAAAGAAATTCTCGTAGTCGCCCGAAGTCACTATAGCCTTATCCCTTATTATCGCGGCCGCCGCCGACTCTCCGGTCTTTCTCGGGTTCCTTACGCCTATCAGCCAGCCAGCCTGTTTCCCGTTCGTTCCGCCGCAATAAATATCTCCCCCGGCATTGACAAGCACATTAAGTAAATTGTGTTCCTCCATTTTTTTCGCCGCCGCATCAACCGCGTAGCCCTTCGCTATTGAGCCGAGGTCGATCCTGACAAGGCTGTTTTTCAGCCTGATTCTTCCGTTTTTTTTATCTATAATAACGTTTTTAAATCCCGCGGCCCTCAGGTTTTCCGATATTTTACTTTCCGGAGGTATTTCCATCCCGCGCTTTATGCCGAAGCCCCACAACTCGAAAAGGTTCCCTGCCGCAACATCAAGCGCCCCCCCTGTCTTTTCGCATAACAGCTTTGCATATTCCAGTATCTCTATCGTTTCCGGGCTGACGCTGACCCATTGCTCAAACCCATGGGAATTTACCCTGTAAATATCCGAATGCTCGTCATAAAGACTGAGAAGCCTGTCTATCCTTCGGATTTCGGCCTCCGCGGCCTGCACGGCAGAAATCACATACTGTTTGTCGAAACCGGGCTCATATACTTTAATTTCCACTATGGTTCCCATGGCCATGAAGTCCGACCTGAACACGGGCGCGGGGGAAAAACGGCAGCAGCCAAAAAAACAAACAGCAGCCAACAAAAAAAACAGGGGGTTTTTTATCATTCTCATTTCCGGCAACGGGAAACTGTTAAAACGGTTTTAATTTTTCCGAAGGAGTCGGGCCGGACTGAAGATCGATCTTCGTAAATGCCACAACCTTCTTTAAGCCGACTCTCTTTGCTGAATCCATTAATTCTATAATCAATCCGTACGACACGTCTTTGTCCGCTTTCAGGATCATCGTAGGCTCCTTTGAACTGTCAAAAACTTTTTTAAGCCTTTTTTCGAAATCGCCCTTTTCCGTCTCGACATCATTCACAATTATTTTCCCGTCTTTCGCAACGATCACTATTATTTCTTTCGTCTCCACGATATCCGAACTTTTTGCGGTCGGAAGTTCGATTGTAAGGCCGGGGTGCTCGAGAAATGTCGATGTTACCGCAAAAAATATGAGCAGGAGAAACATCACATCTATGAGAGAAGTGATATTAACTATTATCTTGTGTTTCTTTCTTTCGCCGAATTGCATAATGTTTAATGGTAAAGGCTGTGAATCATCTGCGCAGAATATTTTTCCATGTCGAGCACAAGAGCATCAACCTTTCTGTCAAAATAGCCGTAGGCGACTATGCTCGGTATGGCAATAATCAGGCCGACAACCGTTGTTATAAGGGCTTTGGATATTCCGGCGGACAATGCGGCCGCCTGTCCGACGCCCATATGCGAGATGACACTGAATATTTCCACCATGCCTATCACCGTTCCAAGAAGCCCGAGCAGGGGCGATATCACGCCTATGACCTCCAGCAGGGTAAGGTGCTTCTCCAGAAGTTTCATCTCCGTTCTGCCGGCAAGTTTAATCGCCTCGACATTGTCAGCTTTGGAAAGGCCCCTGTTAAGAAGCCCTGTTTTAAGCACATTGGATAAAGGGCTGGAAACCTTTTCGCATTTCTCTATTACATCTTCCGGGTGTTCGGCAATATTGTCTATGTTGTCAAAAATATTCACAATCCGCTTGGGTATAACGCGGTCTTTTTTCAGGAACCACAATCTTTCGATAATTACCCCGACCGAAACCACGGAACAAAGCACGAGAAAAATCATAGTTGTCCCGCCCCTGACAAGAATTTCTAAAAAGTTCATCGTCAAATTCTCCGTAAATTTTATTTACCATCCATATGAAAATTCAAATGTCATCCAAAGGCCGTCGGATCTCAGGGCGCCCGCTACCTCGTCTTCCATGCCCGGGAAAGGGGCGGCTTTTTCTATGGCTAAAAGCCCGTATCTGGCGTCAAGTTCCCTGCCTTTATGTCCGATTAAAGTCAGCTCTTTAAGCTCGCCGTCCGGCATTATCTTGAAAATTATTATGGTGTCTCCCGGATCGACATTCATTTTATCTTTATAAACATAATAATACCAGTGTTTTTGTATCCTCTTTTTAACCTCTTTCACATAAGGGCCTATGATATCCGATTT
>JAFGBE010000009.1 GCA_016933315.1 Candidatus Auribacterota bacterium | reverse complement strand
CTGGGGCTGGAAGAAGGCAAAACTATGCTTTTTGCCGGGATTTACCAGAATTCCGCCGACAAGAATTATGTCCTGGGGGTCAATAATTATCACTTTGTGGACGGCAAGTGGCAGAATGCGGGAGACTGGTGCAATGTGAATATAGAACCGCTTAAGGAAAACAGGGTGTATTTGCTCGAGTTGGAAATAAAGGGGGATTGGGCGATATTAAGGTTTGAAGGCAAAGAAGCGAAGAAAAAATTGAAGGGTATCCCGCGCAAAGGGAAAATAGGTGTTTCCTCAAGCGTAGGCTGGACAATATTTACCGGCATTGATATCAAGGAGTGAACTTGAAGCGTTATCGGTTTTTGGTTTTAGTGTTTTTATGGTCCGTGCTTTTCGGCGCGGGCCCCGTTTTCTCTTCCGGCAACGGGGTAAAAATAGGTTTATGGTGCGAATTTTTACCCTACAGCAGGGTAAAAGACTATATCCGCGACATGGGAGAACAGGATATCACTCTTATCCTTCATATCGGGCCGTCAGATATAGGGAATCCGGATCTTGTATCGCTCCTGAAGAAAGCGGAGCAATGCCATGTGGACGTCAGGGCATGGTTTCTCCTGCCTTATGAAGAGGATCTTTATTTTTGTGAGGATACGCTTGATAACACCGAAGACTTTGTTAATGATTTTATCGACTGGGTTAAAAGGGACGGCATCGGCATAAAATGGGTGGTCTTTGATTGCGAGCCCACGCCTTCCACAGGCAGGGAATTTTTCAGGTACGTGCGGGAAAAGGACATTGTTTCCTTTATCGGCCATCTTAAAAAAAACAAGAACGAAAAAAGGTTTAAGCGCTCCGTCCACAGGATGAACAAGATCATCGGCCGGCTCCACAAAGAGGGGTTTTTTGTGGCTGGCACTTCAAACAGGATGATTCTTGAAGGTTTATATTTCAGGAATATTAGTTTACAGGATTCGCTGAATGTCCCTTTCACGATGCTTGACTGGGACGAGCTGTCGTTTCTGGTGTACAGGTATAAAGCTTCGCAGATTGATTATCTCGGCATGGTTAAGAGATACGCCAAGATCGCAAAGAAATATTTTGGCGGCAAAGGGGTTCTCGATATAGGCCTTATAGGGGATAACAGGAAAATCCCCGAAAATGAGAAAAGAATGGATCTCTTCGGGGGCGAAAAGAAATTTACGGACCTTCTTATAGGTATTGACAACCCTCTTGAACTGGCTGAAATAGTGGATATTATCAAGAAAAACGGGCTTTCCAGGGTCAATGTTTATTCGCTTGACGGCATAGCGGTTTCTGGATACTCTCTGGCGGCCTGGTTCGAAAACGATGTTCCCCCCGACAAAAGGTATTTTACTCATATAGCTTCGATAAAGGCCGGGCTTACGAACGCTTCTCTCCAGTTGATATATAATGTGCTTGTCGGGAAACAGGAATCTATAGAGGAAGAATTCGGAATGAGCAGGCAAAAAGAGTATAACCCCCCCGGCAAAAACAAGTCAAGGCTCTAGCCCCGAAGGCGGCGCGTCAGAATTTGTCGCAGAGGGAAAAGGTGTAATTAAACTCGCCGAACATCTTTTTTAAGTGCTTTGCGGATGTGATTTCCCTGCCGCCGAGGGATAGCCTGCCCGAAGGCAGGATAAACATTTTGTGGTTTATTTCGGGATAGGTGATTTTGCCGAACAATTTTTCCAGTTCTGTGATATAAAGGGGATCGTAATAGTTCAGTTTTAAGCCGCCGGCCTTAAGGAAATCATATACGGCGGTAAAATAACCGCTTTCGGGCTTATCCGCGAAAAACATTTCAAGCACTGTTTTCGATTTTTCGTCTATGCAGGCGTATCCGCGGGGCTTCCTGTCTTTTTCCAGGATAAAAACCCGGAATTCACCGAGGTACAGGCTTCGGAATTTTATAAGGAAGCTTTCCCAGTGTTTCCGGGACCTTTCGAAAAAACCGTTGAGACGGGTATAATTTTTATCGTAGAGGGATTTAACTGTGTGGAAATCCTTTACCTCCGCTTTTCTTACTGAGATGTTATGCCCGCCGCGGCCGCCGGGAAGCGGGCCGCGCGCCTCAATAGACTTGCCGGTTATGTTTTCCCATCCAAAGCGGCTGTAAAGCTCGGGCCTTCCGAGCAGAAACCCGATTTGGAAACCTTTTTCCCGCATAACCCCGGCGGATTTTTCCATTAACAGTTTTATGCGGCCCTTGTGCCTTTCTTCCGGGAGGGTGCATACGTTTGCTATGCAGCCCGCCGGTATCTTTATCCCGTCCAGTATTATTTTTCTTCTGAGTACCGTTACGGCGCTTATTATCCTGCCGTCTCTTTTCAGCACGAGGGTGTCGCTGCATCTGTAAGAGGGGTCCTTATCGAAATAATTTGAGAAAAAATCGGAATGAGCGGGGTCGGTAACAGCTTTATTGAAGGAAATATCACAGACTTTGACCATTTCGGGGCGGTCTTTTTTTTCCAGAAAAGAAATTGATAGTTGCTGCATGTTAACTTTTGTGTGGTAACGGCTTTTTATTTTTTACGCCTGCATTTTGCAAGACGTTTTTTCAGGCTGTTCAGTTCCCTTTTTATTTCCCTGGGCAGTGATTTGCCGAATTTACCGAAGAATTCTGAAATGGAATCTGCCTCCGCCTGCCAGTCCCCGCAGTCCACTTTAAGAAGCTTGTCCAGCGTCCTGGGCTTTAGTTTGAGTCCGGTCAAATCAACATCTTTTTTATCGGGGATATATCCTATGGGCGTTTCCGCCGCTTCTATGCTGCCGTTGCATCTTCTCAGTATCCAGTCTATTATCCTCAGGTTTTCGCCGAAACCCGGCCACAGGAAATTTCCGTCTTCATCTTTCCTGAACCAGTTGACATGGAATATCTTGGGCGGTTTTTTCATTTTGGCGCCCATTTTAAGCCAGTGGCGGAAATAATTTCCCATATTGTATCCGCAGAAAGGCAGCATTGCCATAGGGTCGCGGCGCACTTCGCCCTGTTTTCCGTATTGGGCCGCCGTTCTTTCCGATGCCATTGTCGCGCCGACAAAGACACCGTGCTGCCAGTCGAAAGCTTCGTAGACCAGCGGGGCCAGCTGGGCCCGGCGTCCCCCGAATATGATAGCCGATATGTTTACGCCGTGGTGGTCATCGAGCCTGAATGAAATGGAAGGGCATTGTTTTGCCGGCGCGGTAAACCTGCTGTTAGGATGCGCTCCGTAAATAGGTTTCCCGTTCTCATCCTGCATACCGGGTTTCCACGGGTTTCCTTTCCAGTCGATGCCTCTGGGGGGCGGGGGTTCGTCCCCGTCTTCCCACCATACGGTCTTATCGGGTTTCATGAGGACATTTGTGAATATCGTGTTTTTTTCTATGGTTTTCATCGCGTTGGGGTTTGATTTTGAATTTGTCCCGGGAGCCACTCCGAAAAATCCGTTCTCGGGGTTTATAGCCCACAGTTTGCCGTCGGTGTCAATCCTCATCCACGCGATATCATCGCCGACGGTCCATATTTTGTAGCCTTTTCTTACCAGTCCTTCGGGCGGTATCAGCATTGCCAGGTTGGTTTTCCCGCATGCGCTCGGGAACGCCGCCGCGATATACTCGACATGGCCATTGGGTTCTTCCACCCCCAGGATCAGCATGTGTTCCGCCATCCAGCCTTCTTTGTATCCCATGTGGCTTGCTATCCTTAAGGCGAGGCACTTTTTGCCGAGAAGGACGTTGCCGCCGTAACCCGAACCGACGCTCCATATGGCGTTGTCTTCGGGGAAGTGCATTATCAGCCTCCTGTTGATATCCCGGTCCGCTTTTCCGTGGAGGCATTTTGTGAAATCCCTGTTTTCTTCGAGAGCCTCTAAGACTTCCCTGCCTATGCGTGTCATTATGCGCATGTTCAAACATACGTATATGCTGTCGGTAAGCTCCACTCCTATTTTACTGAATGGGGAGCCCACGGGGCCCATTGAGAAGGGTATTACGTACATAGTCCTGCCCTTCATTGAATTTTTGAATATGGCGCCGGCTTTCCTGTAAGCTTTCGCGGGTTCCATCCAGTTGTTGGTGGGTCCCGCGTCTTCTTTTTTGGAAGTGCATATGAAAGTAAGGTTTTCGGTTCTTGCCACGTCGTTTATAGCGGTTCTGTGGAGGACGCAGCCGGGAAGTTTTTTCTGGTTAAGCCTGGTCAATTCGCCCGTCCGGAAAGCTTCTCTTTCCAGCTTCTTTTTTTCCTCTTCGGACCCGTCAAGCCAAAGAATCCTGTCAGGCTTGCATAGTTTCGCGCATTTGTTTACCCATCCGATAAGTTTTTTGTTATTTGTCAAAGGTTTTACTGAAGCCATAGCCCGGATCCTTTTTAAAAGCGGTTTTTATTTTACTTATTCTCTGTAAAATAGTTGGAACGATTATAAGGTATTTCGGTGTTCAGTCAAGCAAAACTTGAGTAATTATACTTGACTTTTGAGATGTGTCATTATATTTATAGTTGTTTGGATTTTTGGAACAATCAAAGGGAGGAAATTATGGCGTATAAGATCAGCGATGCATGTGTGGCTTGCGGTTCCTGTAAACCGGAGTGTCCCGTGGATGCGATTTCCGAGGGCAATCCTTATACTATAGACCCCGATAAATGTGTTGATTGCGGTGCTTGCGCGGCTGTCTGTCCGGTTAATGCTATAAGCCAGGAATAAACACGGGCTGAATTATCAAAAGGCTTCTTCCATGCGGGAAGAAGCCTTTTTTTTATGTATTT
>JAFGBE010000008.1 GCA_016933315.1 Candidatus Auribacterota bacterium | reverse complement strand
GTTTTCCACTTTGCATCTCCCGCTTCTCCTATCGATTATGTGGAGCTTCCCATACAGACCTTAAAGGTAGGCTCTCTGGGGACACATAAAACGCTTGGCCTGGCAAAAGATAAAAAGGCACGCTATATACTTGCGTCTACCTCTGAGATTTACGGCGACCCTCTTGTTAACCCGCAGCCCGAGACTTACTGGGGGAATGTCAATCCTATAGGGCCCAGAGGAGTATATGATGAAGCAAAGCGTTTTGGGGAGGCGATGGTAATGGCTTACCACAGGACACATGGTGTTGATACCAAAATCGTCAGGATATTTAACACCTACGGTCCAAGGATGAGGATTAATGACGGAAGAGTGGTTCCTGCTTTTATCTGCCAGGCTTTGCAGCGCAGTCCTCTGACGGTTTTTGGGAACGGCTGCCAGACAAGAAGCTTTTGTTATGTTTCAGACCTGATTCATGGCATTTTCCTGCTTGCCAATTCGACGTTGAACGATCCTGTCAACCTAGGCAATCCCGATGAGATGACGGTTATGGATTTTGCCCGCAAGGTTATTGAATTAACCGCTTCGAAAAGCGATATTATTACAAAAGAACTGCCTGTGGATGATCCGAGGGTGAGAAGGCCCGATATTTCAAAGGCGGAACGAGAATTGGGCTGGAAACCCATGGTAAGCCTTGAAGAAGGTCTTATGAAGACAATAAAATGGTTTGAAGAGAAGATAAAACAGCATTAGAAAGGTTTATAACGTGAAATTCGATGAAGGTTTTCTAAAGCGTAAAACAGCGGAACTCAGGCTTGATATTGTGGAGATGATAACAAAAGCGGGCTCAGGCCATCCGGGCGGCTCTCTGTCCGCGATAGACCTGCTCGCCGTATTATATTACTGTGTGATGAATATAAAACCCGGAGACCCGAAGTGGGATGGGAGAGACAGGTTTATATTATCCAAAGGGCATGCCGCTCCTGCAATATATAGTATTTTGAGCGATATGGGGTTTTTCCCTAAGGAAGAACTGTCCAATCTGCGTCAGATCGGGTCTATCCTGCAGGGCCATCCTGATATGCAGAGAGTTCCCGGTATAGATATGTCAACGGGTTCACTGGGGCAGGGTTTATCCATAGCAGTCGGAATGGCTATTGCCGGCAAATTGGACAAAAAGGATTACGGAGTCTATGCCCTTTTGGGGGATGGGGAATTACAGGAAGGCCAGGTTTGGGAAGCGGCCATGGCCGCCGCCCATTATAAGCTGGATAACCTGATGATTGCGGTTGATAATAACGGGCTTCAGATTGACGGCAGTCTGGAGGAGGTAATGAACCCCTACCCGATAGAAGGTAAGTTCCGGGCTTTCGGATGGAACACCAGGCTTATTGACGGGCATAACTTCGGCGAGATTTTCGATGCGTGGACGTGGGCTCGATCCTCCAGTGACGGAAAACCTTCAGCCATAATCGCAAAAACAGTTAAAGGGAAAGGTGTTTATTTTATGGAAAACGTTGTTGGTTTTCATGGAAAAGCACCCACAAAAGAAGAAGGCCGGGACGCTTCGGTTAAACTTAAAGACACTTTGGATAAAATGAAACCATAAATGATTGTTTAGGAGTTATTGATGACTGAATTAAAAGCAACCAGGGATGCATACGGGGAAGCTCTTGTGGAAATAGGCAAAAACAATAACGATGTTGTTGTTCTGGACGCCGATTTATCCGCATCGACCAAAACGGCAAAATTCAGAGAGCACTTTCCCGATAGATTTTTCAATGTCGGAGTAGCAGAGCAGAATCTTATTAATATTGCTGCGGGGCTTTCGACCTGCGGAAAAACAGTCTTTGCCAGTAGTTTTGCCCTATTTGTTACGGGAAGGCCGTGGGAACAAATAAGAAATACTGTGGCTTATTCGAATCTTAATGTAAAAATTGTGGCATCACATGGAGGAATATCTGTGGGTGCGGACGGGTCTTCCCATCAAAGTCTTGAAGATATCGCGATAATGAGAGTTATACCTAATATGAGAGTGATAGTCCCATGCGATGCCAACGAAAGTCGCAATGCGGTATTAGCAGCAGCAGCTACACCCGGGCCTTTTTATATAAGGCTTGGCAGAGAAAAGGTCCCCATGATTACCGGTTCAGGAAACAAATTTAAGGTAGGGAAAGCCGAAGTTTTGAGAGACGGCAAGGATGTGACTGTTATAGCCTGCGGGATAATGGTGGATGCTGCATTAAGGGCAGCGGATATCCTGAAAAAAGATGGGGTAGAAGCTTCTGTAATTGATATGCATACTATAAAGCCTATAGATACTGAAACAATAATGAAATATGCAGGAAAGACCGGCTGTGTTGTTACAGCCGAGGAACATAGTATTATCGGAGGATTAGGCGCTGCTGTATGTGAATTTTTGAGCGAAAACCACCCGGTGCCAGTCTATAGGATAGGTACAAGGGATTGTTTCGGGCAATCCGGCGAGCCGGCATCGCTCTTGAAAAAATATAATATGACTCCTGAAAATATATGCGAAGGAGTTAAAAAAGCCATAAAAATGAAAAAGTGATTATTATGAGGAGATTCTGATGAAAAAGATATTTGTATTGATAACATCAATTTTGTTTGTTGCAACGTTATCTTATTCAGCTTTGGACGGCGAGAAAGTCCCATCCCAGCCTGATAATGATATTTATAAACAAATGGAACAGCTTGCGGTGGTCTTTGCGATCGTTGAGAAGGATTATGTCGATGATGTTGACCAGAAGAAACTTGTTTACGGGGCTATGAAAGGGATTATCGCAGAACTCGATCCTCACAGCCAGTTTATGGAACCGGAGATGTATAAGGAAATGAAGGTTGAGACCGAAGGTGAATTCGGCGGCCTCGGAATAGAAATAACTATCAGAGACAGCCTGCTTACGGTCATTTCTCCCATGGAAGGGACTCCTGCCGAGCGCGCAGGTTTGAAAACCGGCGATAAAATAATTAAAATTGACGGGGAAAGCACAAAAGATATGACTTTAATGGAAGCTGTTAATAAGCTTAGGGGCAAGCCGGGGACAAAAGTGCATATTGTCGTATTAAGGTCAAATCAAAAAGTCCTGGATTTTGATATTGTGAGAGCCGTCATAAAAGTAGAAAGCATTAAAGATGCTAAAATACTTGAAGATGATATCGGCTATATCAGGATAGTTCAGTTTCAGGAAAATACGGGCAGGGATTTTGAAAAAGCGTTGACGGACCTGGAAAGCCGGGGGATGAAATCTCTTATAATCGATTTGAGAAATAACCCCGGCGGGTTGCTGCAGACGGCAGTTGAAGTGGCTGACAGATTTGTGGAAAACGGCAAAGTCATAGTTTCCATACAGGGCAAGCTGCCCTCACAGAATGTAGTTTTTAATGCAAAAGGCCGGACAACCCATAAAGAATATCCTATTGTGATACTTATAAACACAGGTTCCGCAAGTGGTTCTGAGATAGTTGCGGGAGCGCTTAAGGACCACAAAAAAGCTATTTTAATAGGAGAGAAAACATTTGGAAAGGGATCTGTGCAGAGCGTCATACCTTTAAATGACGGCTCAGCCTTAAGGTTGACTACAGCAAAATATTTCACTCCCAGCGGCGTTACCATACATGGAGTAGGGATTACTCCCGATATCGAGGTTGATATTTCTGATGAAGAAGAGGTAAAGCTTGCTTTAAAAAAATATGCGGAGCTTGAGAAAACCCTGAAGCAGGGCGAACAGGCCGATAATGCTGATAATACCGAAAAAAATGCAATAGATGAGGAAGAAGTCAAAGATGTGCAGCTTCAAAGGGCAATGGACCTTTTAAAAGCCATGGATATATTTAATAAGACTTTATCGGATGCGTCTTTTGCCAAGGAGAAAAGTGTTAACTAATTCCGCGGTGCGCCGTTTTTCTCTGATTATTTTATTGGTTTTTATATTGTCTCTCCCAACAGAATCTCTGTCCGCTAGGGAAAGAAGAACCGTCTCCGGACCCACCGAAAGAGACACGGGAAAACTTGTCGAAGAAGTATCTTTGTATCTCCGGGAAAATTGTATCACCGGCAAAATCGGCTTCC
>JAFGBE010000087.1 GCA_016933315.1 Candidatus Auribacterota bacterium | reverse complement strand
GATAAAATCTGGGTATTACGGTCATAAGACACATTATCGCCGTCAACTGTAACCGGACCATCAACCGATGAATCGGGAACACCATTAGTACAGATGGCAAAAAATGCTATATTGAAGAAAAATAAAAATATCTTTTTCATATATATCCTATAAATGATATTCGAAAAAAGACTATATCACAGTGATAAACAGTGTTTCAATATTTATTAGACTACCGGCCGGATTGATGAACCGGCATTTCCCTCTCGATGTTTTCTATCTGGGGTACCAGTTCCGGTTTGCTTTTGCTGCATATCTCCTTAGCCTTTTTCAATGCCCTAAGAGCCCTGTCATAATCCTTTGTCCTGGCGTAATATATCGCCATATTCACCAGCAGATACGGGTCTGAGCTGTCAATATTTCCGGCATATTTAAGCATTGAAACGGCATTCTTATAATCTCCCGCGGAAAGATAGATATTTCCTGAATTTACCGCAGCCTGGATATAATAAGGGTTTTCCGCAAGGCACAGGTAATAATACTTGAGAGCCTCGCTGTAAATACCCCTCTCATGAAACACCCTTCCCATATTGAAATACGGCAGATGATAAGAGGGATCGGCTTCTATTGACAACCTGTAATACTCCAACGCCTTATCTTTGTCCCCTTTATTATCATACAGCAAACCCAGGCTATTATACGCCTTTGCATATTTACTGTCGCTTTTTAAAATATCCTGGAATATCTGTTCCGCCTTACCTGTCTGGCCATTTTCCTCAAATATTTGCCCCAACATCCATCGAGCCTTAATACTTTCTCCGCTGCTTAGATCATCAAGCAGCTTAAACTGTTCGTAAGCCTTATCATATTTACCTCTGTTGAAATACACATTTCCCAAATTGTTAATTACACGCCTGCTGAACGGAGCTATCTTTTTCTCTTTCTCATAAAACCTGACAGGATCACGCCAGTCTTCAGTCCTTATAAAAGTCCTGGCGGACAAAACTGCCAGAATAACAATAAAAACAACCGTATAAACCCGTTTTTTGCTTGAGGCTCTGTAAAACTCCGATACAAAAACGCCTATCGCACTTAAAACACCTATTAATGGAATATACATGGAATGCTGCGATGTAAACAGCATGTTATATTGGCTTACAGGGATTATATGGATAACCGGAATCAACGTTATAGCAATCCATAATACCGCGAAGAGCATGAATTTATCTTTCCTTCCTCTAATCAGAAGCGCCGCGGAAACCAGCAAGACAAACGCTGTTGAAGCGATATGCTTAAACGACATCCAGTAGGCAATGGGTTGTGTAAAATCCTCAAAATACAGGTGATACGGAAATATAATCAGCAGGAACCAGTGTAGCAGCACCGGCATCATAGAATACATGCGCCAAAAAAGCATATCCGTCCATACGGTAAAATATCCTATCTTCGAATTAAGGGCAGAAGCCCTGAGGTAAGCATAAACAAGAAAGACAATCACGAAAGGAATAAGCTTGGCAAAAAGTTCAGGAAGAAAAACGCTTAACCTGCTTTCTTTCTTTTTCTGGAAACAAAATTCATAGGCAATTATTATAAGCGGCAGCACCACTCCGCTCTCCTTTGAACACAAACTTGCAAAAAACAAGACTAAACTGACCACAAACAGCAATATGCCGGCATAATGACCCTTAAGCCGGGAATACCCCATATAAGACAACAGGGACAAAAGCATAAACAGAAGGCATAGGGAGTCCGTCCGTCCGCTTATATAGGAAACTACATCTGCATTTATGGGGTGAACGGCAAACAACAAGGACACAAAAAGTGATATATTCAAACGTCTGGAAAGCAACAACAATATAACAAAAATAAGAATGCAGTTAAAAGAATGAATAATAACGTTCGTTAGATGATAACCCCATGGAGACAGCCCGTAAAATAAATAATCCAACGATACGGATATCAGAACAAAAGGTCTGTAATAACCTTCCTGCCCCCGATAATCCCGGCTTATATCCGTATTGAAAAACTCGGATCCGAAAAAAGCCTTTGCCTCCGATATATCTTTGTGCTTATTGTCTATAATCAGGACATCGTCGTCCCATATAAAAGGGCAAAACAGGGCATTACAATACACCAAAAGGCATAAAGCAAACAATATCAACGGATAACGCAGCAAATGAAGTCGCAGGCTTTGGATCATGTTATTTCGCAAGCTTCTCGAGAACTAGATAAAGAAGATACAATGTGACGGAACAAAAAATCCCCTTTGCAAGAAAATACCATGAAAAACCGTCATTGCTGAAATTCCCTTTAAACACTTCATTTCCAAGCAAGAAAACATATAGGCAGATCAGAAAAACAATTACGGCCGCCCCATAGACCAGCAATTTAAGTTTTTTCATTTTCCTCCCTTAAGATCCGGTTTCTATTCGTTTAACCGCCAACCTATTCGATACCCAAGCCGGCAATTTTAATTTCTGCGAGTTTTTCTTCCGTTATATTATATTTTTCCATGATTTTCTGTTCGATTTCTCCGATTTTAGAACTTACATATTCCTGCCTTTTAATTTTGTCATCGGGATATATTTGCTTCGCTTCCTCTTCAAGCATTCCCTCCATCATAACTATTTCCCGGAAAATTTCGCTTTCGTCGTATTGGACCGGCGCAATATCCGACTCTTCATCCTGATATTGCTTTTTCTCGTCTTCCTTCATTATCCTGTCCACTATCTTCAGATAATCCTTATTTATTTCAGGGTAAGATTTATCTTCAGCTCTTTTTTCCGGAATTTTGTTTTTTATGGGAACAGCTTGCTCATCATAACCTTCGATTTTTGTAACAATGGTAACAGGCACGATCATTTCCCCGCCGGTTTTTATCCTTATTTTTATAAAATCATTATCCTTATCCACCACCTTGCCTTCTATAGAACGGCCGTTTTTAAAATGGATAACCTCACAGAAAGAATTCGGGGAAAAAAAGAAAAAAAATAAAATAAGATGTAAAAAAAGCATTATCTTTCTCAAGATATTCTCCTTTTACTTTTGTCAAACAATGCTAGTTAAATTTAACTCATTCGGAAAGTTATTGCAAATTAAAATTTACCGCGGGAGGGGATTACTTTTCAAAAGCGTTTTTGCGGGGCTTTTTCCTGAAAGAAGTCGGGTATTTCCCTGTAAAACATGCTGTGCAGAAATTGTTTCTATCCACATCCATTGCATTAAGCATACCGTTAAGGCTTAGATACCTCAGGGAATCAACACCTATGAAATCGGCAATCTGTTTTTCGGAATGATTTGAAGCAACAAGCTCTTTCCTGGTCGGAAAATCTATCCCATAATAACATGGTGAAACCAGCGGCGGGCAGCTGACTCTCATATGTATTTCTTTCGCCCCGGCTTTCCTTAAAGCCCTGACCCTTCCCTTCGATGTAGTTCCACGGACAATCGAATCCTCCACAATAACAATTTTTCTGTCTTTCACAAGTTCCGTTACGGGGTTAAGCTTGACCTTAACCTTAAAATCACGCGACATCTGCGAAGGCTGTATAAAAGTCCTGCCGATATAATGGTTTCTTATAAAACCCATTTCCAGCGGCAAACCCGATTCCTCGGCATATCCTATGGCGGCAACATTTCCCGAATCAGGTACAGGCATCACAAAATCCGCGTCCATAGGATGCTCTTTTGCCAGCTGGATTCCCAGATTTTTCCTCGATTGATAAACACTTGACCCGAAAATCCTGCTGTCGGGACGGGAAAAATATATATTCTCAAAGATACAGAATGCTTTGGGCATAACAGTCGAATATTTTAGCGACGTTATCCCCTTTTTGTCGATTTTTACTATTTCCCCCGGTTCTATATCCCTCAGATACTCAGCTCCGGTTATGTCAAGCGCGCAGGTTTCGCTTACTATCACATAAGCGTCGCCCAACTTGCCTATACATAACGGCCTGAAGCCGAAAGGATCCCTGACTCCGTAAATACTGTCATCAGCCATGACCACCAGGGAAAAAGCCCCTTCAAGTTTGCACATTACATTGCTGAATCTCTCCTCAATGGGCAATTTTGGCTCCTGGACAAGCAGGTGCACGATTATTTCGCTGTCCATCGTGGTCTGAAATATCGAGCCGTTATTTTCAAGGGACATCCTCAATTCATCTGAATTGGTAATATTCCCATTGTGAGCCAAAGATATATGGCCTTTTTTATAGTTTATGGTGAATGGCTGCGCATTTTTAATATCACTTGATCCTGTAGTCGAATACCTGACATGTCCGACTGCCAGGCTGCCCTTGAGCTTCTTTATTATAGACTCCTTGAAGACATCTCCCACTAAACCCATCGATTTATAGGAATGGATTTTCTTTCCATCGTAACTTGTTATGCCGCAGGACTCCTCACCCCGATGCTGCAAAGCATAAAGAGAAAGGTATGCCAATTGCGAAGCATCTTTATGTCCATAAACACCCACTACACCGCAGTATTCTTTCATTTCCCGGAAGACCTCCCTAAGTAATCCTGTATAGCCATTACGGTCAGGCTGCCTATTTTCATTGCCTCAATGGCATTTACTGCCGCCTGGGCTCCCTGGATAGTTGTAATACACGGTATTCCCTGCATGGCAGCAGCACTCCGTATCGGTTTTATATCCGACTGGCTCTTTTTTCCTGAAGGGGTGTTAATAACCAGTTTTATATCCCCCGCATTAATTATATCAAGGACATTCTCCCCCTGGGAACCTATCTTGTGTACATGAATCGTCTTAATGCCGTTTGTTTTTAAAACCTTTGCAGTACCCGATGTGGCAAACACATCAAAACCCATATCAAAAAGTTTTTTAGCAATAAATATTATCTGCCTTTTATCTTCATCGGCAACACTTATAAAAATTTTTCCCGACAGAGGAAGCCCAACCCCGGCGGCAAGCTGTGATTTGGCAAATGCCATACTGAAATCATTATCTATACCCATCACTTCCCCTGTCGATTTCATCTCGGGCCCGAGAACAACATCGACACCTGAAAACCTGGAAAAAGGCAAAACGGATTCTTTTACGGCAAAATGTTCCATGATCTTCTTCCCGGATAACAGTTCTCCGGGTATTTTCTCCCCGGTCATAATTTTTGCCGCAATCTTAGCAAGGGGAATACCGGTCGCTTTACTGACAAAAGGAACCGTCCTTGAAGCCCTGGGATTCACTTCAAGAACAAACACTGCATTTTTTTTCACAGCATACTGGATATTAAGCAACCCTATAACCTGCAGCTCAGCGGCAATAGCCATTGTGTTCTCTTCTATCTTCCTTATGACAATATCACTTATAGTGTGAGGAGGAAGGACGCACGCAGAATCACCCGAATGAATACCCGCATATTCAATGTGTTCCATTATGCCTCCGATATAAGTATTTTTACCGTCTGAAACGGCATCTACATCCACTTCAATTGCATCTTCGATAAATTTATCTATCAATACAGGTTTCTCAGGAGAAGCTGATACAGCTTCTTCCATGAAAGCTTTCAGGTCTTCATCGCCGTAAACTATCTTCATTGCCCTGCCGCCAAGCACATACGAAGGCCTGACAAGCACGGGATATCCTATTTTCCTGGCCTGGCGAACAGCATCATCCAGGGATTCGGCACTGCCGTTTGGAGCTTGATTAATTTTTAGTTTTTCTATCATCTCAGAGAACTGGTCCCTGTCTTCGGCCCTGTCTATCGATTCTACGCTTGTTCCAATAATGGGAGCGCCGGCCTTCCGAAGTTTTCTGGCTAAGTTGAGCGGCGTCTGTCCGCCGAACTGTACAATAACACCTGCGGGTTTCTCGGAATCAATAATATTCATCACATCTTCAAAAGTCAGAGGCTCGAAATACAATTTATCGGAAGTGTCAAAATCCGTGGATACAGTTTCAGGATTGGAGTTAACCATAATAGTTTCATACCCTATTTCCTTCAGGGCAAATGCGGCCTGGCAGCAGCAATAGTCAAATTCTATGCCCTGTCCGATACGGTTAGGCCCGCCGCCGAGTATCATTATTTTCTTCTTGCCGGATATCCGCACTTCATCTTCCTCATCATATGTAGAATAATAATAAGGAGTGTACGCCTCAAATTCGGCGGCACATGTATCGACAAGCTTAAATACGGCTTTTACACCCCTTATTTTGCGCACTGTACGCACAGTAATTTCATCGCTTCCGGTAAGTTCCGCTACCTGGGAATCGCTGAATCCCATCTGTTTGGCATATCTCAGCAAATCCGCATCGATGGATTCGATACTGTTTCCTCTTATCATCTTTTCACACTCCGCGATTTGCCTGATATTCTCAATAAACCACGGGTCAATCCCCGTAAGACCATTGATTTTATCCGGGGGGAGACCTCTTTCCAAAGCTTCCTTAATGAAAAATATACGTTCGTGGTTGGGCACTTTGAGTCTGTCTATCAACATGCTTTCATCGCATTTTTTCGCTTTTTTAAGGGAAAGCCCGCTGACTCCTATTTCAAGTCCCCTCAACGCCTTCTGTAGAGCCTCCTTAAAATTCCGGCCTATAGCCATAGTCTCTCCGACCGATTTCATGGAAATCCCAAGCCTGGAATCGGCTTCGGGAAATTTCTCAAAATTAAAACGCGGAACTTTTACGACGCAATAATCAAGCGCAGGTTCAAAGGAAGCAGGTGTTTCTTTTGTAATATCATTTCTCAGTTCGTCAAGGCTGTAACCGACAGCCAGCTTTGCCGCGATTTTGGCAATCGGGAAACCTGTCGCCTTGGAAGCAAGAGCCGATGACCTTGAAACACGCGGATTCATCTCAATAACCACCAT